>WAJX01000108.1 GCA_015523665.1 Ferroglobus sp. | reverse complement strand
CTCTCATACCATCAGTAATTACATCCACCTTACCTTTCAACAGTATAGTCATCTTCTTTTCTTTAGCTATCTCAGATAATATCCTCTCATCAGGATATTCCCCAAAAACTCTCTTAAATTCATTTTTGTGAGGAGTTATTATCGAATTGCAGTGAGAAGATGAAGATATACCGCCAGCATCTAAAACAATCTTATTAACATACTTTGATATCTCCTCAGCTACTTCAGCCTTATTTTCTGTTCCAATTCCAAATACAACAACATCATGTCTTTTTGCATATTCTACTATCTCCTCAACATTATCTTCCGTGATCTCATCTCCCTTAAGCTTTCTAGTAATTATCTCTGGAGAGAATGAAGCTGTAATGTTATATATACTCTCTGGAACTAGAAGTGTAACTATATCGGCTCCAGCAGAGTATGCAGCTAAAGCTGTTAATGCTGGAGCTCCAACATAAGGAGACCCCCCAACAACGAGAACTTTTCCATGCATACCTTTATGTGCATCTTCCCACCTTTTATATGTAATTTTAACATCTCCAGGTCCTGTGAGTTTCTCAAAGAATTCAGGAATACCTATATCAGCAACAACAATCTCTCCACAAACATCTTTTGCTTTAAGCAATCCAGGCTTCATTTTATGGAATGTAACAGTAAGGTCACATTTTACAGCATAACCATCCCCAGTATCTGGATTTAAACCAGATGGTACATCTACAGCAACTTTAAATGCATCGATTGAATTTATAATTTCAACAGCTTTTCTGTAATTTCCCTTTAACTCCCCTTTAAATCCCGTTCCCAACATAGCATCTATTATTATCTCAGCGTTAGGTTTCTCATTTAACCCTCTATAAATCTTATAACCAGCATTGTATAGTATCTCAAGATTTTTTTTAGCAACTTCGGATTTTATCGTATCAGAGATTAAATAAATTTCAACATCAAATCCTTTGAGATGTCTTGCAGCTACAAATCCATCTCCAGCGTTGTTACCGCTACCTGCAAATACTACCACTTTCCCATTATCAAATCTCTTCTTTATCTCATCTGCAACCGCTTTACCAGCATTTTCCATTAATTGAAGGGTATCTATACCATGATATCTACAATTGATATCTAAAGCCATCATCTCTTTTGAAGTAATCATAATAAAAAGTTACACAACATAAATTTAATATTTTCAAAACTTTTTTAAAACCCACTTTTGTTTAAGAACAGAATGTCGTTTATTCCTGCAGAAATACCAGAAGAGCCGGTATTAAGTATTACCATAGGACTACTCATAATTTTTATAGCTGTTTTATTATTACCTTTTAGAATAAGGAAAGTCGAAGAAAATATCGAGGCATTCTTTTTTTTAATGGGTATTATAGCTGTAAGTATATCTAATCTCTGGAGTTTAGAGCTAATAAAAGAAGCTATAAGAGCTCCAATAATGATTGGGGGATTGCCTATAGGAATATTTCAGGTAGTTTTATTTGTAGGATTATTTATCCACTTCTACAATAGGGAGATATATTCTGGTATACTTAGATTTCTTAAAAGGATGGGAGCTACTTCATTTGTATTTATCTTAATTTTAGTTCTCGGATTAATCTCAAGCCTCATATCAGTTATTGTAACAGCGGTTATACTGTCTGAGGTTGTATCAACACTCCCTACTGAAAAAAGAAAGAAGATAGAGCTTACAGTTTTTGCTTGCTTTGCAGTTGGAATGGGAGCAGCATTAACACCTCTTGGAGAGCCTTTATCAACTATAGCAGTCTCAAAACTTTCTGGAGAGCCATATTATGCAGATTTCTTCTTTCTTTTCAGACATCTAGGGATTTATATAATCCTAGGAGTGGTAACAATAGCTGCCTATTCAGCATACAGAATTGGTAGAAAAGTAAACGTTGATGAAGCAGAATTACCAATATATGATGAAACTTTAAGAACTGTTATATTACGAGCTATTAGAGTTTACCTTTTTATATCTGCTCTAGTTTTACTCGGAGGAGGGTTTACACCATTAGTTAAGTGGTATTTTACAAAAATACCACATCTGGCTTTATATTGGATTAATATGGTTTCTGCTGTTCTTGATAATGCAACGCTTACAGCAGCAGAAATTGGGCCATATTTAAGTATAGCTCAAATAAAAAGTGCCCTTTTGGGATTAATTGTGTCCGGGGGTATGTTAATCCCAGGAAATATTCCAAATATAGTGTCAGCTGGAAGATTAAGAATAAGTAGTAGAGAATGGGCAAGAATCGGTGTACCTTTTGGCCTAATCTGGATGTTCATATATTTTATCATGTTACTTCTTTTTGGCTAATTTTTACTTCTCATCTCTATTTTCCCTATTTTTATTTATACTTATTTTATTTTTCATTAGTAATCTAAATTAATTTCCATAATATTATAATAATATAACATAAAATATTAATCTGTTAGGCAGTAACATGATAATGTAACTCCTTTACTAAAATAATAAATTAAAGAATATATTGTCCAAAATAACAAAAGTATGAACATGACTATACACCAAAACGCTTTTTATCACAAAAAACAATTTTCTTTAATGGACTCAATATATCTTCCTCTTCATCATGGAAAAGCTCCTTATTGGCTTTTGAACAGAATGAAAAAACTTGCAGAACCAATAATAAAGCTTATACTAATGGAATATGGGGAAAAAGAATTTATAAAAAGAATTTCAGATCCAATATTCTTTCAAAGTTTCTCAAACGTTTTGGGTTTTGATTGGAACTCTTCTGGTTCTACAACAGTACTAACTGGAGTTCTGAAATCAGTTCTAAACAAACCAGAATACGAGATAAGAATAGCTGGAGGAAAAGGAGAAAATGCAATAAAGACAATAGATGAGATCGAGAAATTCGGTGTCCAATTAGAATTGAACGATTACAAAATAAACGAACTTAAAAAACTAAGCAGGCTTTTAGCAAAAATAGATAATGTCGCATTACAAGATGGATACAACCTATATCACCATACACTAATTTTTAGCAAAAAGTATTGGTGCATCATTCAGCAAGGGATGAATGAGAGAGTTAAACTTGCAAGAAGATATCATCACTCTTTTGAGAAAGAAATACAAATAGAAGAACCGCATAAAGGGATAATCTCGGAAAGAAGAGAAAAAGTAGTGATGAATCTCACATCCAAGAAAAGTGGTGAATGTAGAAGAGTAATATTAGATCTAATTAGTGATGGTAGATTTAAAACTGATTATAAAAAACTCATTTCAATTACTAAATACAGGGGTGGTATATCTCTACCTAAAAAAATCGATTGGTCGAGCTTAGAAAAAGCATACAACCTCTCTCCAGAAAATTTTGAAGAACTTTTACTGATCAAGGGAATTGGAAAAAATACTATAAGGGCTCTTTCTCTCATATCAGAATTGATTTATGATGCTAAATACGATAAAAAAGATCCAACAAAATTCTGTTTCGCTTTGGGAGGAAAAGATGGTGTGCCATTTCCTGTTAATACTAAAATCTATGATGAGGTAATAGAATTTCTAAAAGAAGCTGTAAAACAAGCGGAGTTGAGTAAATTTGAGAAGGTAAATCTCCTAAAAAAGTTATCTGATCGATAGATAATAAATAGATAATAAATATATAT
>WAJX01000107.1 GCA_015523665.1 Ferroglobus sp. | reverse complement strand
TGTGTATAAGAGACAGCATCATAATAGGAATCATCATTTACAGTAAGCATTCCACCTTCACCAGTGGTTAAATTTTTAATTGCGTAAAAACTAAAAGCAGTAAAAGGGGATATGGAACCTATTTTTTTACCTTTATAAATGGAATTAACAGCGTGAGCTGCATCTTCAATAATTATACTTTTATAATGAGAAGCTATCTCACTTATCTCATCCATATCACAGGGTAAACCAGCTATGTGAACAGGTATTATGGCTTTAGTCTTTTTATTGATCTTCACCTCTAAATCTCTTGGATTAATATTCAAAGTATCCTCTTTAACATCAGCAAAAACAGGTTTTGCTCGCTGATATATAATAACATGAATTGTACTTGGGAAAGTTATAGGAGATGTAATTACCTCATCTCCTTCTTTAACTCCTGCTCCTATTAGTGCCAGATGTAAGGCTGAAGTACAAGAATTAGTTGCAATTGCATATTTAGCTTGAACAAATTCTTTAAAATTTTCTTCAAATTTCTTTGTTTTAGGGCCAGTGGTTAGCCAACCTGAATTCAATGTATCAATAACTTCTTCGATCTCTTGCTTCTCTATATAAGGTTTTGCAAAGGGTAAAAACTTATCTCTAATGGGACTTCCACCTTCAATAGCTAATTTGACTGACATTTTAACCTCCTTATCTAAAATCTTCCTTTTCCTCTACTTGTCAATATACTCAAACTTTTCTCCCCACAATTAAAAATTAAATCTACTACTGATAAATAAGGTATGAATTCACCAAACCTCTGTGGATATTTAGGATGCTCATACCCGTGATATTCTAAAACTATATTGGCTTCTTTAAATTTTTCTTCTTCAATATAATTCTTGGCTGCATCACCTGTTAAGTAATGAGTAGCATTTAATCTCTTACATATATTTATCAATCTTGTTGTCTTACCTCCTTCCTTGCAAATATCGGAAGCCATTAAAATCGGAGTATTTATTTTTAAAATCTCCTTTAATTTATAAATTATCTCCATATCAAGGTCTATTAAAAATTCCCATTGCTTTTTCCTTAAAATCTTCTCCAACTCTGGATAAAGTAACTCAAAAAATGGAGCCTTCTTATAACATCGTATTAAGGTGTTTAAATGTTTCCTTACCCATTTTTGAGTATTGTCAATCTTAACTTCATAAATACGTTGAGTAAACCTCCCTTTTTGATAAACAGGTACAGTCAACCATATTATACCATTTGGTCCTTTAACACGATTTCTATTCCTCCACCCCCTTTTATCATATTGAACATCATCGTAAATAACAAAAATATCAGCAAGCTCAAGTTGGTCAAAAAAGCCCAACCAAGGTATATAACCGGGTTGCAAAATTACAACTCTTTTCATAGCTTCTCCTATTAGTACTTGTATTTGCTTTTTTTGTATAGATAAACTGAATATTCATACAAGGGATAGTCATGCCTTATAACAAAATATCTTGTAAGGCTTCTGAAGAATGGAAGTAGCTTACTAAAATCAGCATAATATAAATGGGTTTCTTTATAATCAACAAAAATACTCATTAAATTAAAACTGGTTCCTATCCTGCAAATTTTATAAAATTTCTTTGTCATCAATTTGATAAACCACTCCCACTCATCATCTGTAACTTTATCTGTTTTTACTGTAAATAAACCAGAAGCTATTACAAAGTCAAATTCATTTTCATTTAATGAAGAGTCTTCAAGTAAATTCACTACTTTAAATCTATATCCAGGATGCTTTTTTATTGCTTCTTTGATTATCTTTTCAGATAAATCAATACCCAAATAATCAACTTGAATTCTATTTTCTTTGAAATAATCCAGCAAATCACCAAAACCACATCCAACATCTAAAACACTACTTCCATTAATTATGCCGATCTCAGTTAATATTTTAAACCTTAGATATTGGGATTCTTTATCTTTCCAATCCACTCCTTTGGGACTTACCCCATATTTCTCATAGCAACTCTCATAATGTCCAACCACTGCTTTTATACTTCTTTGCAATAAATCTGGAAGCCTCATTTTAGCTCCTCTAAAAAGGTAAATATATCAAAGGTACTGTAAATAATAATTTCTTTGATTTTATTATAAAATTAGAATCAGTTTTTATTTGGTAATAATATTTAATACTACTGTTCTGATAATCTTCCAAATTT
>WAJX01000106.1 GCA_015523665.1 Ferroglobus sp. | reverse complement strand
GACTCAAGGCTTTGCTTTAAGTCTTTATTATGGGACTTATCCCTATGTTACATCTAAAGATACAACCGCCTCACAAATAATAGCTGATGTTGGCTTAGGACCAACAAGGGTGGAAGATGTAATAGTCGTCTTTAAAACATTTCCGACAAGAGTTGGAGCTGGGCCTTTTCCAACGGAAATGAGCGAAGAAGAAGCTAAAAAACTTGGAATAATTGAGTACGGAACTGTTACTGGAAGAAGGAGGAGAGTCGGTTATTGGGACAAAGAACTTGCCAGATATTCAGCTATGATAAATGGAGCAACTCAAATAGCATTAACAGGAATAGACAAACTTGATAAAGATTGCTATGGAGTAAAAGAGTGGAATAAACTCACAACAAAAGCTAAAGAATTCATAGAAAGAGTTGAGAGCGATATAGGAGTGCCAGTAACTCTAATTTCAACCGGTCCATCGTTAGAGCAAATAATAGATTTGAGAGATGAAAAGTTAACCTAAAAATTTTTAACCATCAGATTTTTTTAAAGTTATGAAAAGAGATCTCCTCAACATCCTTGCATGTCCGGTTTGTAAAGGCGATCTTGATGTTGAAGTTTTTGAAGAAGATGATGAGATAATTTCAGGGAAACTTATATGCAAAAGATGTCATGCAGAATATCCAATTGAAGATGGCATACCGAACATGCTCCCTCCAAATTTAAGGGAGGAGCTGTAATGAAATACATAGTAGTTACTGGCGGAGTTATGAGTGGATTGGGAAAGGGAATAACAACAGCAAGTATAGGCAGACTTCTCGTTGATATGGGATATAAAGTTATTCCCATAAAAATAGATCCCTACATAAACATCGATGCTGGAACTATGAATCCACTTCAACATGGTGAAGTTTTTGTTCTTAAAGACGGAACTGAAGTTGATTTGGATTTGGGCCATTACGAAAGGTTTATGGACGTTGAACTTACAGGAGATCATAACATAACAACTGGAAAGATCTATCGCTCTGTTATTGAGAAGGAGAGAAAAGGTTATTATTTGGGACAAACAGTTCAAATAATTCCTCATGTAACTGATGAGATAAAAAACTGGATAAGACGGGTTGCGAGAGAGAGTGACGCTGAAATATGTTTAATTGAAGTCGGAGGAACAGTCGGAGATATAGAGAGCATGCCCTTCTTAGAGGCGATAAGACAGATGCATAATGAAGAAAGAGAAGAGGATTTCTTATTCATCCATGTAACTCTAATTCCTTTAGATAGTGGAGGAGAGCAAAAGACAAAACCCACCCAGCATAGTGTTAAAGAGCTAAGAAGTTTAGGTTTACATCCAGATGTTATTGTGGGAAGATGTTCTGAGGAGCTTAAGGAATCGACAAAAAAGAAGATCTCACTCTTTTGTGATGTCCCTCCAGAGGCGGTGATAAGTGCTAAGGATGCAGATGACATATACGAAGTCCCTGTAATATTCAAGAAAGAGGGTCTGGATAAATATATAATCAAAAAGATGAAACTTGAAAAGAGAGAGAGCAATAGGGAATGGGAAAAAATAGTTGAAAAACTTAAATCCTTAAAAGAGGAAGTTACAATAGCAGTAGTTGGAAAATATATGGATGTCAGAGATGCATATATAAGTATAAGAGAAGCTCTAAAACATGCTGGAATTGCAAACAACTGTAAGGTTAAAACTCTTTGGATAGATAGCGAGGAATTAGAAAAAGTTGATGAAATCTATATAGAGTGTGACGGAATTCTAGTTCCAGGAGGTTTTGGCCATAGAGGTGCTGAGGGGAAGATAAAGGCAATTCAATATGCGAGAGAAAATGATATTCCTTTTTTGGGCATATGTTTTGGCTTTCAACTGTCTGTTATTGAATTTGCGAGGAATATTGTTGGATTAAAAGAGGCTAATAGTAGTGAGCTTGCAGAAACTGAACATCCAGTAATCGATTTACTTCCGGAACAGAAGGATATAGATAAATTAGGAGGAACTATGCGTTTAGGGGAGATAGAAGTTTCGATTAAGAAGAATACAATCGCATACAACCTCTACAAAAAGGAGAGAGTTTATGAGAGACATAGACATAGATATGAAGTAAATCCAGATTATGTTTCTCTTTTTGAAGAACATGGGTTAGTATTTTCAGGTTATTCAGATAATGGCAGGAGAATGGAAATATTAGAATTACCTGACAAAAGATTCTTTTTTGCAACTCAATTTCATCCAGAGTTTAAGTCTCACCCTCGTTTCCCTTCACCACCTTTCATTGGGCTTATTAAATCAGCATTAGAATACAAGGAGGAGGCTGGATGAATGTTGAGAATTTTGTTAAAAATGCTATAATGGAAATAAGAGAGAGAGTTGGAGATGGTAAAGCTATAATAGCTTTATCAGGTGGTGTTGATAGCTCAGTATGCACTATGCTCGCTTACAGAGCTATCGGAGACAGGTTGATACCAGTTTTTGTTGATACTGGATTGATGAGAGAGGGGGAACCAGAGAGAGTTAAAGAAATATTTAAGGATATGAACTTGATATTCATAGATGCCAAGGATGAGTTTTTTAAAGCTTTAAAAGGAGTAATAGATCCTGAAGAAAAGAGGAAGATTATAGGAGAACTTTTCGTTAGAATATTTGAAAGAGTTGCTGAAGAAAACAGAGCCGAATATTTAATTCAAGGAACCATATACCCAGACGTAATTGAAAGTCAAGGCGGAATAAAAAGCCATCATAATGTTGGAGGTTTCCCCACTAATTATAAATTTAAAGGGATAGTGGAACCATTAAAGGAATTGTATAAAGATGAGGTTAGAGAAGTAGCCAGATACCTTGGTCTACCAAAAGAGATTTCTGAAAGGATGCCATTTCCCGGGCCTGGATTAGCTGTAAGAATAGTTGGAGAGGTTACTCCAGAAAAGGTTGAAGTTGTAAGGAAAGCAACTAAAATAGTTGAGGAAGAGTTAGAAGATATACCAAAATGGCAAGCTTTTGCTTCCCTTATAGGAAAAGCGACCGGTGTTAAGGGAGATATAAGAGTTTACGGCTATATAATCTCTGTTAGAGCTGTAGAGAGTAGAGATGGAATGACTGCTGATCCGGTTAGAATAGATTATAACATCCTTAGAAGGATTGCTTTAAGGATAACAAATGAAATTCCAGAGGTGACAAGAGTTGTATATGATGTCACACCAAAACCTCCAGCAACAATTGAATATGAATAATTTCAGATAAAAACAAAATAAAATATAGATTATACACACCTAAGATCACAAAAAAGGATTGCAAACGTGTGATTTAAAATGAGTGAGATCGATTGGATTGAAAGAGAGAAGAGATCAATGATTCAATTTTTTGCTAGGCAAAAAGTTGTTATAGAACGAGGAGAGGATTGTTGGCTCTATGATATTAATGGGAAGAAATATCTTGATTTAGTAACCGGTATAGCATGCGTTTCAATAGGACATAGCAATAGATACTTTATAGAAAAAATAAAAGAACAGATGGAGAAACTTATCCACGTTTCTAATATATATTATACAATACCACAAATAGAGCTTGCAGAAAAGCTTAAAGAGTTGACAAAACTCGATAAATTCTTTTTTTGTAATAGTGGGACAGAAGCTGTAGAAGCAGCGTTAAAAATTTCGAGAAAAGTCACTGGAAAAAGAAAGAAATTCATTGCATTTAAGAACAGTTTCCATGGTAGAACGATGGGATCTCTCTCGGTAACTTGGAAGGAGAAATTTAGAAAACCATTTGAACCTTTGATCTCTCCAGTAGAGTTTGCAGAATACAACAA
>WAJX01000105.1 GCA_015523665.1 Ferroglobus sp. | reverse complement strand
TAGGAATTACTATCGCTGGTGGTTTTGTTATTAAATTTGGCCTTAAAACTGCAAGTAGAGGTGTGTGCCCCGCTGAGAGTTGTGACATCGCATTAGCAAAAGCGTTGGCAACTGGGCTATCCTTTGTTCCTATCATCAAATCTATATGTGCAACCTCATATCCCTGACCTATTAAAGCTTCACCTATCCTAATCTCCATAATTCCACCTCAGAATTCAAAAACCTCTTCATAAAATCTCTTAACCATCTTAGAATCATGTAGTATTTCTTTCTCCTTAAGTATTTCTCTCTCAAGTTTCTTTAAAGTTGCATGAATTGCATATTCAACTCCCCAACTTTCACCAGAAGCAAAAAATGTTCCTTTCTCGCTTGTGAGTTTTAATCTGACATGTATCAGTGGTAAGCTCCTAAAGATCTCCTTATGTTTTTTGATATAAACAAATATAACACTCTCTCCAAGAAAATCTCCGAACTTTCTCATGAAATTTTGGAGATCTCTTACTATCTCTTCTCTATCGAAATCGTCTAACTCAACGTCTCTTGTTATTAACTCAACTTTTAGGTCAGAAATTGTTTTAGATAACACCAGATGTTCGAGGATATCCTTCTTCGTGACTATTCCTTCTGGAGTGTAGTCTTGAGAGACTATAACAATACTGGAAATTTTGTGTTCAATCATTTGATCGATTATATCTGCAATACTATCGAGTTTCTCGGCTGTAACAGGAGGCGAGCTCATTATACTTTCAACCATTATAGAAAGAGTTTTCTCCTTTTCACCCTTAGCATCTCCCATTCTTGCTCTTTTTCTTGGGGCAATTATTCTATCAATTATATCTTTTCCAGTGATTACTCCAACAACTTTATGAGAATTATCGACTACAACTAGTCTATCAACACCATGTGTTCTCATCAAGGAGAGAGCTTTTGCCGAAGTTTCATGCGAATTTATTGTTATAACATCTGCGTTCATAACATCTCTAGCCTTTAACTTTCTCATCTCATCTTTTATTGTTGAGAGAAAGTCGTTTATATGGATTACACCAACTTTATTGTTTAGCTTAACGATAACAAAAGGTGTTGAATCTTCGATAAATCTCTTTGTGATGTTTTCGAGGGTTAGATCATCTGAACTAAGTGTTCCAGTTTTTATTGTAAAATTCTTTATCTTTGTTTCATGGGGATTAGTTAAAATGCTTCCTCTTATCAGATCTTTTTCTCTTATAACACCTATTATCTCGCCATCTTCTTTAACAAGTATCGCATCTCCCATCTCTTCCATTTTATCGAGAATGGGGAAAACTTTTGAGATCGTATCGTTAGAATTGAGAATTTTGTAGTCGTATTTTATTAATTCTTTCAAATCTTTCATCAATTCCCTCATTAATTCACCTCTCAGCTTTTTTGGTTGATAATCACATTTATTTTTTACTTGATTCTATTTTAGTGTTTGTTTAAGTTAGTATCTAATTTAAGAATTTTAAGGTTTTGAGCATTTTGATTTTTGTTGTCTAAATAAACTATATTTAAATAAGGTTAAAAGATGTGTGCAAAGATTACAATAAATTGTAAATATTTTTTAACAAGAATTGAGATTGAATAATGTGTAAAAATTAATATGTAATGCTTTGCCTTATGATTTTTAAGCGTGAATTTTGGATATTCATCATTATATATTTATTATATTATAAAATCTTTACATATTTGAGATATAGGGGTTTATTACTTGAGTATTAATAGGTGTTGATTTGTATTTGTTTAAATAACGCTTCACAAACTTTAGAAATATTTATTTTATTAACAAAATAAGTGCCGACAGCTTCCGTGCTTCCCGCACCCTCTCGGAACGCAGTACAACACGGAACGAGACGGGGCTTAACTTCCGGGTTCGGAATGAGACCGGGTGTTTCCCCCGCCTCTATGGCCGTCGGCAATTTAAATAAATGTTATGCTTGGTATTTAAGAATTTTGGTGAGTATTATGCTGAAAGTTTATGTATAATCCTTTTATTTTTATTATTTAAAAATAAACGAAGATGGTAGTAAAACTATACATAAACTATAATTTAGAATTCCTGATGAATTTAATAATTATTTAATATATTATTTAATAATTAATAAATAAACAAGAATAAATAATTTTTGAATAAAAATAATTTGATGTTAAAAATTGTGGTAGCAAGGCATAATTAGCTGATATGTATAAAAACAAAAAAGGTTAAAGTAAGAATGTAAAATGCTACGATAATGTCAAAAGCTATTATAATTGGGGCGACTAATAGTGGAGTTGGAAAAACAACTGTGGCAGTTTTAATTACAGCAGCATTAAAGAAAAGAGGTTATAAAATACAGCCATTTAAGGTTGGTCCAGATTACATAGATCCTACTATCTATTCTTTTGAACGAAAAGCAATTAATTTAGATATTTTTATGATGGGAGAGGAGGAAGTTAGAAGATCATTTCAAAGATGGATAACCAAAGCTGATTTTGGTATTATAGAAGGAGTTATGGGATTATACGATGGTTATAAATTGACTAGTTATTCATCAACAGCTCATGTCGCAAAACTTCTAAATTTACCAGTAATCCTGGTTATGAGCCCAATTGGAACTTCGGTTTCAGCATTAGCAATTTACGAAGGATTTAGGAGATTTGGAGATATCGAGATAGTTGGTGTTATATTAAATAAGATAAGTGACAACCATTTCAATAATATGAAAAAACTCTTTCAAGGAAAAGGAGTTGAAGTATTGGGATATTTACCAAAGATGGATCAACTTAAACTTAAAAGCAGACATTTGGGATTAAAGCTTGGAGATGAACAAAAACTTAAATGGAAAAGAATAGCAGAGATTGGGGAGAGATATATAG
>WAJX01000104.1 GCA_015523665.1 Ferroglobus sp. | reverse complement strand
GTCCTACACACTCCTCAACCCCTAACGGGGTTTCACGGTGGAAGCCCCCAACTAAAGTCTGAGGTCACTTAATGAACTTCTTTGCAATATCAATACTATTGTTAAATAGTTAATTATGGTGTTAATATTCTTAAGGGTTTTATTTAATATATAGCATAGTCATTATTATATTATCTTTATCTTTGTTTTTCTTTTTTATGAATTCTTATTATTGACTGCTACTTATGTAAAGCAAGTTGAGAAGTTATTATTTAAAATAGGGGAATGCATCATGTCAATTTGCTGAATTGAGAATCAAAAAGTTGATAAATGCTGGACTATACTCATTGATGTGAGAAGTTTTGGGAAGAAAGCTTTATATTTGTAAAAAATAATAATAGAACTGTATATGCGCTTGCGCATTTCTTTATACAGCAAAAACAAACAATTTCTAGATATAAATTATTCTTACCATCTTGCGAGCTTAATCTATAGAAGTATTGAAAGGGTGGATGCTTCGTTAAGCTTGGAACTGCACAAGCCATCGACATTTAAGTTCTTCACATTCAGCAAGCTTATGGCTCCTAATAGGAAGATTGTTGGTGATAAAATGGTTGTTGAAGGAGAAACTTATTTTTTCTTCTCAACTATGAAAGATCACATTGCAGTCTGTTTGATAGAGGGTTTGCTTGAGAAACCAGATGTTAAAATTGGTAATGCTGAGTTTACTCTTTCTGAAATTAAAGTGTTGGAGGAGAGGGAGATTAAAGAGAAAGAGAGATTTGTAACCCTATCACCGATCAATGTTACAACGAGTAATGGGAAGAAAATTATCGATTTATATCCTGACAATCCAAAGTTTTATGAGAATTTGAGGAATAATCTGGTTAAGAAATACGTAGCTTTTTATGGAAGACAACCGACTAATAGCGAGGTTAATTTTAGAGTCATAAATGCTAAAGCTAAAAGAATTAGGTTGAAAAATACGTTTCATAGATGTGTTGAGATGGTTTTTGAAGCTGAAGGAGATAGGGAGTTGTTAGAAGTTGGGTATAAGGCTGGTTTTGGTGAGAGAAATTCTATGGGATTTGGAATGGTGAAGATACTTAAAGGTCGAGATTACTCTTAATAGTAGTCTTACTTACTTTCTACTTACTTTGGTGAGGGATAAAAATGATCGAATATTGGCTCCAAAATGGTGATGCATATTTACTTGAGAACAATCTTAAACCAGAAGATATATCTCTAGAGTTTCAAATAAGAGATCCTCCAGAACAAATACGGGACATCTTAGAACCATTACTTCAAAATAATGGTAAAGCTACGATATTCTTTAATTCGTATTTCAAACAACTCACACGTAAAACTAGATTTAAAGAGAGCAAAACCAAGACTTGCTCTATTTGCGGAAATAAAGGTGCAGACAAAATAAAAGGATGGATATTTCCATTCATAATTGACAAGAACAAGTTTCCGAATCTTTACCCTCACGGAAAGATTGAATCCTTAAATCTCTGTAGAAATTGCGCTGTTAGAAGCTTTGCAGCTTATCACAATGTCTATTTTACAGCCCAAAGAGACTACATTAGCTTTGTGATATTTTACTCTGACACACCCAAAGATCTTAACGAATTTTTAAAAACATATGCTCCAAAAAGAGTTTCAAGAGAATATTACTACAATTGGAGAGCTCCAGACGTCGTTTTCTTCCCACATGAGTATTTGGCAACGGTACTCAATGAAATTTCTGAAAAAATTAAAATCGAAGCTGAATTGTTTGAAAAAAGAACTGGAGCTTTAATTTTTGGTGTGTCTGTAAGAGGTAACAAGAAAATATTCGAGTTTGCGGAAGTGCTTAGTAACTTATCAGAATTCATAAATATTTTTTTGGTATTTAAAAATAAATATCCAAGAAATCCATTTTATCAGTTATTTAGGGGACTTCGAAAGGATGGGGAAGTTAAACCTGACTTATTCATCTGGAGGAACTTATTTTTCAAGAAGCTCTTCAAATATCGTGATATAGACTGGAATATTGTAGAGAATATATTGTTCTATAACATAAGAGAGAGAAACCAAACTCCACCTTTTTTACATCCTTTTTTGTTATCTGTAATGGAGGTGCTTAGAATGGGCGATAAAGAATTGTATGAGAAAGCTTCAACATTGGGGTACAGATTAGGAATGGAAACTTTAAGAAAGGAATTAGGGAAAAAAATAGAGGAAGCTAGTAAAGATGAAATCGATAGAGCGAGGAAAAAGCTAGTTCAGCGGATATATGAATTAAAAAGAAAGAGAACGCTAGAAGAGTTCCTAGATTCTCTAAATACTCTCCAGCTAAGCGCAGAAAGTGAGATAGACGATAGACCGTTTAGAGAGAATGAAAAAATTTTCTACAAACTGAAAGTTTTCTTCTTAATTGGTATAAGCAACGCGGCGTTTAGCAAAATGAAAGAAAAAGGAGGTGATAGGAATGAGAGCTAATTTTATGGAAATAGCTTTTTTAAGTAAATTAGAGAAAACGAATATAAATGCAAGTGGAACTGAAGGAAACGTAACAATTCTAAAGAAAACAGAAGAAATTGATGGAACTCAGAGGATTTATATTTCTGGGGCATCGCTTAAATATGCAATTAAAACATATTTAGCAGAAAATGGATGGATACTCTCTGAAGTAAAACCAAAAACACGTACAGCACAAATAACAACTGAATGTAACCCAAAGGAGCGAATAGACGATGATTTATTTGGTTATTTGGATACAGAAGCAGATAAAAAGAGGGTTGCACCTATTAAAACAAATGGTATGATTTCGCTATTCCCATACAAAGGTGACTTAAATAGAGGAGTTAGATTTGACCCAGAAGGGAAAGAACACAGCCTTTATGATATAGAAATTGCAACAAACATCTTTAGAAGTAATTGGGCAGTTGAATTAGACAGGATAGGAAAGGGCGATGATTGGGAGGTTCTAGCAGAGGAGAAAGAAAAAAGAATTAAAGCATTCTTAAAAGCTTTATTTAATCTTTGGAGCAGAGTCAAGCAAACAAACTTTTTAACAAAAATATCCCCTGAGGTCATTGTGTTCGTTTTTAGAGACGATAAAACGCTTACTATTGCAGATAAACTAAGAATTGATGAAAATTACAATCTTGACATTGAAGCTCTTAAAGAAGCTTTGGATTACCATAAAGATTCATTAAAGGAGGTTTATATTGGTGGTATGAAATCCTTTGTTAAAAACTGGGATACCGTCGTAAAAGAACTCAATGGCTACTTGGACGGTAAAGTAAGAGTAAAGGACTTACCATCGCTAAAGGATTTAGTAATAAGTAATGATTTCAAGTTTTATGGGTGAAAAAATGTATGGATTATATTTTGAGATAACATCAGACTTCGGACACTTTAGAAACCCATTCACACTATCTTTTTTTGAAACTTTCTTAGCACCTCCCAGAACAACAATCCTTGGGTTCATTGGAGCTGCGATGGGACTTGATGAGAAGGAGACTATAAAGTTAGGAAATAAATTAAAGGCAGGGGTGAGGATTCTCGAACTTAAAGGATTTGCTAGGGAGATCGTCACTACATTTAATTATAAAGTAAGACCACCTGAACGCACACCTATAATGAGGGAAATCCTCGTAAATCCAGCATATAGGATTTATTTAGGGTCTGAAGACATAGATTTATTAAAATTAACCATTGAAGCACTAAGAAAACCAAAATACCCATTATATATGGGTATAAGCGAATTTTTGGCGAGAGTTACTAAAATAAGTAAATTACAGAAATTTGATGAGGTTATGGAAAAACGTTTCAACTGTATAGTCCCGATAAATGGTGGATACAAAGTTAGGATAGAACCAGATGTTGGCAAAAGATATTTTCCTCCTAAGATATGTAAAACTGTTTATTCATATGAGATTACAAAGAGGGGGAGAAATCCTAAAAAATTTATAAATTTACTAATGTTTTTAGGGTATGATGTTGAATTAGAGAAACCAATTAAAGCATATAAAACAGAGGAAAATGAAGTTATATGTCTACTATAACACTACTCGCAAAACCCAATAAAAGCTTAAAAAGTCATTTGGAGGAGACACTAAGAATTGCAGAAAAGATATGGGTAGGTGACGAAAAATTAAAAAAATATGCTTTAATTGCTTCGGCTTTTCATGATATCGGAAAAGCTGATAAGAGATTTCAAGAGTATATTAGAAATGGGAGAAGAGCTCCTCCTCACTCGCTGTTAGGGTTGTCTATTTTGGATAATATTTTAGATGGTTTAGATATAGAAGAACCGTATAAAAGTTTAGTAATCTTAGCTGTCGCTTCACATCATACTCCTTTGCATGAGAAACTTTATTTTGATTATCCTCTAAATTTGAAGACTGAGATTAAGGCAATTGATGAATTAGAAGCAATAATAAAGAGATTGCTATCTATAATGAGATACGATACTGAAATTGATTTAAATAATTTAGATCTACCAAGAAAAATTTTAGAAATTGCAAGAAAACAAATTATTGGAAAATATGCTGCGAAAATCAGAGAAGATTTTGTCAAAATTCAAGGTTGTTTAATGTATGCTGATTATCTAGCGAGTGCCGAAAAAGAAGTTAAAGAGATTCGCTTTCCGAAAAAATTTGTTAACAGAGAATATTATTATCAAATGAGAGCAATGAAATTGCGAGGGAATTTGTTCATTACGCTTCCTACTGGTACTGGTAAAACTGAAACTGCTCTTTATTGGGCTAAAAATAATTTTAAAGGGTGTTTGTTTTATGTCTTGCCAACAGCTACTACAATAAATGCAATGTATAGAAGAATTAGAAAATTCTTTGGAGAATCCATTGCGTTATATCATTCATATGCAGATATGTTTTTATTTTATGAAGATGAGAAC
>WAJX01000103.1 GCA_015523665.1 Ferroglobus sp. | reverse complement strand
TCTATAGATGCTGTGAAGGAAGCAACAAAGACTGGAATCTTAGCTGCGACCAAGATACCGGGGGTTGTTAAAATTACTGCTGGAAATTATGGAGGTAAACTTGGAAAACATTTGATATATTTAAATGAACTTTTTTAAAACTTTAATTATTTTAAATTTTTATTTATTATATTTTAACTATTTAACACTCTTTATTTTTAAATACTTACTAAAAATAACTTAACTACTAACTAACTTAACTAACTAAAATAAATAATAATAAATAATAAAAAATTATTAGATAATAATAATAAAATTTAATAATTTTTAAATTAATGTATAATAAGTAAATAAAAAATATAAATAAAGTAATAAAGTCGAAGTATACTCACTGAAATCATCTTTCAAAATTTTAAATAGAGCATTCTCATCGCGTTAAATATAGCTATTAATGTGACACCTATATCCGCAAAAACTGCCTCCCACATTGTGGCCATACCTAATGATCCAAGAATGATAAAAAATCCTTTTATAGCTAAAGCGAGACTTATATTCTCCCAAACTATCTTCTGTGTGGCTTTCGAAATCCTTATTGATCTTGCTACTTTTGATGGCATGTCGTCCATGATTACAACATCTGCCACTTCTATTGCAGCTTCACTTCCTAAAGCACCCATGGCTATTCCGACATCAGCTCTGGCTATTACTGGAGCATCGTTTATACCATCTCCAGCAAATGCAACTTTTCCATCTCCATCTTTTTCCTTGAGCATTTCTATAACTCTAACTTTATCCTCTGGCAACAGTTCAGCATGATACTCATCTAACTCTAGTTTTGATGCAACTCTTTTAGCTATCTCTTTACTATCTCCAGTGAGCATAACAACCTTACAACCGAGTTTTTTTAGCTCTTCAACAGCTTTACTCGCATCATCTTTTATCTCATCGGATATGATTACATATCCAGCGTAAATTCCATTGATCGCTACATGAACAACTGTGCCTTCAACATAGCAAGAGTCATGTTCAATCCCCATCTCATGCATCAGTGCATCATTCCCAACTATGATAGAGTTATCAACCATATCAACACTAACACCTCTCCCTGGAATTTCTCTATAGCTTTTGATTAAATGAGTGAATTTTCTGGCTTCTTTCCAACTCTCTACTATTGATTTTGCAATAGGATGGTTTGAATACATCTCAGCAATAGCAGCAAATTTGATTACATCATCCCTGCTGAATCCATTTTTTGCGACAATTTCGGTAACTCTAAAGCTACCTTTTGTTAATGTTCCTGTTTTATCAAAGGCAACTATTGATAATGAATTTAGCATATCGATATAATTTGCACCCTTTATGAGTATTCCATCACGTGATGCTTTTCCTATTGATGTGAAATAACTGAGAGGAACAGATAAAACGAGAGCACATGGACAAGAGATAACAAGCAGAACTAATGCACGATATATCCAAGGAGTTATTGGTTCGTTGAATATTAACGGTGGAAATAATGCTATACTCACAGCGAGAAATACGACAGCAGGAGTATAATATCGAGCAAATTTAGTTATAAACTTTTCCGCTTTAGCTTTTCTACTACTTGCCTCTCCTACAAGCTTCAGAATTCTTGAAATTGTTGAATCGCTAAAGGGCTTTGTAACCTTTACAGTAATCAATCCGTCCATGTTAACCATTCCAGAAAAGACTTCATCTCCCTCTTTGACACTCTTCAATCTTGATTCTCCGGTTAATATAGACGTGTCTACGAAAGATGAACCTTCAACAACCACACCATCAAGGGGTATCTTCTCTCCGGGTTTTACAACTATTAAGCTTCCTACTTCTACATCCTCTGGTTTCACTCTCACAATTTCTCCATCAACTTTCAAGTTTGCAAAAGTGGATTTAACTTCTAACAAACTCTTTATGGATTTCTTGGATTTTCCTACAGCTAAATTTTGGAAGAATTCCCCTATAGTAAAGAAAAGCATAACTCCAACAGCTTCTGGTAATTCGTGGATTGCAATCGCTCCAATTGTAGCAATACTCATCAGGAAGTTTTCATCGAAGACAATCTTTCTGGTTAAATTCCTAACGGTTTTCTGTAGGACTTTCCATCCAGCTATTAGATAAGCTATAATAAAAAGAGAATCTTTTATGACTTCTGCCATAGTTGGAGTTATGATTATTGCAAATTGAGTGAAATTCAATAATAAAATTATACCAGATATAAATAAAAGTGAGGATATGGTGATTAAAATTAAACCTTTTCTTTTTTCATTTTCAGAATTTTTTTCTTTAAAATAGCTTTCGGAGTTATCTTCCGCTTCAATTTCTAATTCTGGACTAATTCTCTTAATAATTTCTACAATCTCGCTTTCATCTTTGGCATCGACTATTAGCTCTGATGTTGGAAAATTAACTGTAACAAAATTTACATTTTCTCTCTTCTTTAACTCTTCTTCAATTTTTATGGCACAGGTTGCGCAATCAAGACCTTTAAGCTTATATCTTTTCATAATATTTTTATTATTTTTTATTTTTTATTTATACTCATTTTACCTTTCCTCTCACTTATATGTTTTAGAGCTGTATCCAAAATCGCCTCAACGTGCTCGTCATCAAGACTGTAATATACATTTCTACCAGCTCTTCTATACTTAACGATCTTCTTGTCCCTCAAAACTCTAAGTTGATGGGAAACAGCTGAAACCGATAAGCCTGTAATCTCAGATATGTCACATGTGCATAACTCATGGTTTAATAAGGAGAGTAGAATTTTTACTCTTGAAGAATCAGCAAAAGCTTCGAGGAATTCAGCTAATTGAATTATAACCTCGTCTTTTGGCAGATCTAACACGACTTCATTTAGATAATCCCCAGCTCTCTTTTCTTTACATATTGGCACACTTTTTTCCATATTTGAACAATTGTTCAAATATAGTATATAATGTTTTCCTTTTTATTGGTTTGGTTAATGAATATGTAGCAGATAATAGATTTCTTATAGAATTTATAAATATATAAAATAAATACTCTGAATAAAATATTGTGAGCTATAAAATAAAAAATAAAATAAAAAATTTAAGTTCAAAGCTTTAGCTAAATTAATGAACTATAAAATTCTGAAAATATATAGTCCGATTGTAGATAAAGTTATATGGTGGGATTTGGTTATGAGTAATGAAAATATTCATCATTCATGAAATTAGACATAAAGCGTACATAAATGTGATGTAAATAAAGCTTAGGAAAGTTCATTATAGTATATGATATTTTAAGTAATATGGAAGAAAATTTAGTAGCCCCGATTAGTGCGCAACGATGGTCACGACCCGGAGCGTTCTAGGGAGAAGTCACCTGAAGTGTCACCGGACTCCTGAACAGTCTCCGGATAGAGATAATGACATGCGGATTACCCAGAAGAGCGTGTTCGATAAACTGCTCAAACTCCATGCTGAGATGAAAAGACCTGTCCACATTGGCGACCTCAAGCAGGCATTCAATGTTCTGGAGAAGAGAGATGCCTCAAGATCGAACAACTGGAGAAAGGCGGACATGATAGAGCGTGCACTCAGAGAGCTCTTCAGAAAGGGGATACTCGCAAGGTCGGAGAAACAGGTAAGGCTAGAGAACTATCCTGCATCTCCCTATGCGAGTGTGAAAAGCAAGACCGTGAACGTGTACTTCTACGCTCCCGCTGACTGCGCGGGCAAAACCCTGAGCTTTCAGGTGTACGGAAATGCTGTCTCTGTCAGGTTCATAGGATATGCCGAGAGAATCAAAGAAAGGCCGAAGAAGGAGATGGTTCTTGAAGTCCTGAGAAGTTCTGAGAGAGCCATGACAGCGAGCGAGATAGTGGAGGAGATATGCAGGAGGTACGGTGCATATAAAATCGAGACGAGGCGCGATTTTTACAATGCGGTAAGTTCAATAACCAGGGCTGTCCTCAAGCCACTGCGCAAAGAGGGTTTACGCGGTTTCAAGCTCGATGGGAAGTGGGTGTGGTACTTCACGGAGGAGCAGCTCGAGAAATACAGGGAGCACTACATAAGGAACAGCGAGCTTTTGAGGACTGCAAGGGATCTGGTTAAAAGTGAGAAGGCTGTTCCACTTAGCAGAGTACTCTCAGAGGTTGCAGTTACTCCTGACGAGGCTAAGTACCACCTGAAGAGGGTTGCCAAGTACATACCCGTTGACATAAGGGTTGAGACAGAGGGTGGAAGAACAGAGGTTCACGTTTCAGTTCCCGAGTTCAGGAGGGATTCATTCATCGACTGGCTGGGCTATGCTGTCCCCAGATCGCAGTCAGGCTTTGGATACGAGAGTTTCCTTGTTGACCTCGAATCCGACTGGGTTGAGGCGCTGAAAAAGGCTGTGAGAAAATCGCTTGCAAGGGTTAACATCAAAACTGTAATAGGCAGCTTCTACGAGAAGCTTGTTGCAAGACTTTTTGAGATCATATGCAGCAGGGCTGACAGTCCTTCTCTGTCCAGGTTTTCCCTGCCCTTTGTTTTCAGGGACGAGAAAGTGACGAATGTCTGGATCGTGACTGAAAACGGTAGAAAGCTCGAGTTTGATGTTCTGATCAGGGGGACTTTCTATCCCTTTGATGTAATGGCCGGCGGGAGGCCATCGCTGGACATAATCATACCCATCGAGTGCAAGTACCGCATGGTCAGGCCTGAGGATGTGACAGCATTTAATGACAGGATAAGGGCTGCTTTTGGAGAGAGCAGGAACGTTCTTCCCCTGATGATAGGTCTTGGATGGAACAACGAGGCTCTGCATATCGCCAGAAGACTGGGGATAATGACCCTTTACTTTTCGGCTGTTGACAGGCTGATCAGCGAGATGACAGGGAGGAGGTACAGGCACGAGGATGAGTGGAAGAGGGTTGAGGAGATGCTGAACAGTGGGGAGATCACGCTGAAGGAGCTCAGGGAGAGACTTAGAAAAGGTGAGTGGAGGTTTGAGTTTGAGAAAGCATTATTTGCTCACACTAATCTTTCGGGGATATAAATTCTGAAAGCAAGATTCAATAGTTCTCTGTGTCTTTTCTCAAATGAGTCCATATCCCATTTACCATATTCCCTGAGCATGGCTGTGAT
>WAJX01000102.1 GCA_015523665.1 Ferroglobus sp. | reverse complement strand
CCCATATTCAAGGAATGCGTTAGCTGTATTCCCAACAGAAGCGAGAGTTATATTCCTTTTATATTCTGAGGCATATTTGAGAGACATAATGGCCTCTAATTCCTTAAAAGTACATGTCTTCATTTCAACACCCATCTCAGGGCAATAACCATAAAATGCGATATAAACTTCTTTTCCATTCTCACTCAATTCCTCACTTTTGAATATTATTGGAATGGAATTATAATCATTCTTTGAGCTAACCGGATACCAACAGAAATACCTCCAAAGCCCTTCTCCTTCAGGTTTAAATGGCGTGTGATATTCAGTATAAACTACAGCTTCGCAATGTCTATAACATCCAAAAGAAAAACCCTCATCATAAAATTCAGCATTACATGCAGGACATTTCAAAGTATATTTTAATTTCATCTTTAAATGTAGTTAAAAAGATAATTTAAATTTGTTGCTAACTCAATTGTATTTATAAATAATTTTAGTTTTAATTTAAATTTTATTTTAAATTTTAATTTAAATTATTATATTATAAATAAATATTTTAATAATAATAAAAATTAATAATTATTTATTTATAATATATATTTTAGCTTAACTTATTAATTTACAAAATAAAAAAATATAGCAACAACTTTTTATCTGCAGAATAGACTATTCTTAGTAAGAAATTTGAGTCATATTCATTTGATTTAAATCAAGTAAATTTGATGAAATGAGAAATGGGTGAGAAGTATGGAACTAACTAAAACAGCTGAAGTTGTGTTAAAAAAGAGATACTTACTAAAAGATGAAAAAGGAAATCCTATCGAAACTCCTGAGGAGATGATTTGGAGGGTGGCTAATGCCATAGCTAAGGCTGAAGAAAATTATGGAGAAAGTAGAAAAGAGTGGGCTAAGAAATTTTTTGAGATAATGAACAACCAAGAATTCATGCCTAACTCTCCAACTTTGATGAATGCTGGAACGGAGCTTAATCAACTTTCAGCTTGTTTTGTTATTCCAATTGATGATAGCATAGATGGAATTTTTAAAGCCCTCTGGGATATGGCAAAAGTCCAAAAGAGTGGTGGTGGAACAGGATTTAGTTTTTCTAAGATAAGGCCAAAAGGAGATATAGTAAAATCGACCATGGGTGTAGCATCAGGTCCAGTAAGCTTTATGAAAATTTTTGATGCTGCAACAGAACAAATAAAACAAGGTGGTAGAAGAAGAGGAGCAAATATGGGAGTCTTAGATGTTCATCATCCTGATATAGAGGAATTTATAAAAGCAAAGTGGGAAGAAGGAGTTTTGAAGAACTTTAACATAAGTGTTGCAGTTAGCGATACTTTTATGCAAGCTTTGATGAGAGATGAGGAATACGAATTAATAAACCCAAGAACGAAAGAAGTCGTTGGTAAAGTTTCAGCCAGAAAGATATTTAATTTAATTGTTGAAGGAGCTTGGAGAAACGGAGAACCGGGAATTATTTTTATTGATGAAATAAATAGACACAATCCAACCCCACATGTTGGAAAGATTGAAGCTACCAATCCCTGTGGTGAGCAACCCCTATTACCCTATGAATCCTGTAATCTTGGGAGTATCAACCTATCTAAATTTGTTAAAAATGGAGATGTTGATTGGGATAGGCTAAGAGAAGTTGTATGGCTTTCAACTCGTTTTCTTGATGATGTTATAGATGTTAATAGCTATCCAATTCCAGAAATAGAGGAAATGACCAAAGCAAACAGGAAAATTGGATTAGGTGTAATGGGTTTTGCTGACATGTTATTCAAACTTCGCATACCATATGACAGTGAAGATGCGTTAAAATTGGCTGAAAGAGTTATGAAATTCATACAAAACGAGAGTCATAAAGCTTCGCAAAAACTTGCTGAAGAAAGGGGAGTTTTTCCAAACTGGAAAGGAAGCGTTTGGGAAAAGAAAGGAATTAAGATGAGAAATGCAACTACAACGACAATCGCCCCAACGGGAACAATAAGTATAATAGCAGGTTGCTCCTCAGGAATTGAGCCAGTTTACGCCTTAGCTTATAAAAGAACGAATGTTTTGGATGGAGAGGAGTTTTTTGAAGTAAATCCAATTTTTGAAGATGTTTTAAGAGAAATAGAACTTTATAGAGAAGATATAATTGAAAGAGTGGCTGAAGAAGGAAGTGTGCAAAGAATAAACGAGATCCCTGAAGATGTTAAAAGAGTTTTCAAGTGTGCACTTGATATCTCTGCTGATTGGCATGTTAGAATGCAAGCCGCTTTCCAAAAGTTCACTGACAATGCGGTTAGTAAAACAATAAATTTACCAAATCATGCAACTAAAGCTGATGTAGAGAGGGCTTTTCTGCTTGCATACGAACTTAGATGTAAAGGTATAACCGTTTACAGAGACGGAAGTAGAGAAGAACAAGTTTTAAAGACTAAAAAGACTGAAGAGAGGAAGAAAGAAGTAAAGATAAGACCTCCCGCAAAATACATTGAACCAAGACCAAGGCCTAGAATAACAAAAGGAGCCACCATAGAGACAAGGACTGGATGTGGTTCATTATACGTGACAATAAACGAAGATGAATATGGAATTGCTGAAGTTTTTGTCCAATTAGGTAAGAGTGGTGGGTGTGCAGCTTCTCAAACAGAAGCTATAGGAAGATTGATGAGCATAGCGTTGAGAAGTTATGTTGATCCTGAAGCTTTGATCAGACAACTTAAAGGTATAAGATGCCCATCTGTGGGATTCGATAACGGGGAAGTTATAACAAGTTGTGCAGACGGTGTTGCAAAAGTTTTGGAGAAACATTTGAGAGGAGAGTATAAGAAAATAAAAATGGATGTAAAAGGTGTTAAACCACTCACAGAATTTACTGGAGAGGTAGAGGAGACAAAAACCAAACAAATTGCTGGAGTATGTCCTGAATGCGGTAACGTACTTGAATACGGAGAGGGCTGCATGACATGTAAGATGTGTGGCTTTACGAGATGTGGTTAACGCATATTAATGCCATATTTTATTCAACAAGAATTAATCTTTCTAAATCTATTGTATGTGTTTCTTTAACAACATTTAATACGAGCATCGTATAAGTTTTGGTAACATATCTCATTCCAGCAATCCTTTTAACAAATGAGTTCAGACTCTCCCTATCCTTAAACTTCGCCACAGCTATAACATCAAACTCTCCAGTAACATCGTAAACCGCAGTTACATTTGGCTCTTTTGCTAAAACTTTTTCTAAATCAACCACATGCCCACCTTCAGCGGTTATTCCAATCACCGCTATAAGATCAAACCCAAGCCTTGAATAGTTTATAACTGGGATAAACTTCTCAATAACTCCAAGTTTCCTCATCTTGTTTATTCTATTATAAACTGTAGCTTCAGCAACTCCAAGTTTTTCAGATATCTCTCTCAAGCTTTTTCTCGCATCTTCTTGCAATTCCACTAGAATTTTGATGTCCAACTCATCAATTTTCTCCATTAGATAAATTTTGAATGAAATTATTTATAATTTTTCTGAATTCTTTATTTATTACAAGATTATAGATTTCATTGGAATAAAATAAAAACTTAAAGATCATGATTATGGTTAATTGATATTTATAAAATCAAAATTTTTACAATTTCATTAATTTATTTTTATCATCCCACACCAAGAAAAATAAAAAGTAAACCAAAATTTTGATAAACAGATGAAAGGGGAATTTATTAAAAGTCTTATTAAAGCCCCGTGGTGTAGCGGTCAATCATGCGGGACTCTGGATCCCGCGACCGGGGTTCGAATCCCCGCGGGGCTACCATTGCCTTCACTTTTCTTTTAGTAAAACAGTAAAACAACTCTGAAGTGTTTTAAACAACTTTATCTCTAAAAGGGCTGATAGGCTTATGTCAATCTTTACACTTTACTAGCTTTTAAAATTCTTTTATTAAGTTAAAATTACATACGCTCATAATTCCATAACAATCTAATTTTTCACACATAAAATTCTGATTAATTTATTATATTCATATATATTAATTCATTATAATTTATATATTTTATTTTTTGTTATTAAAAAATTATTAATTAAATATTATTTAATATATTTAATATTTAATAATATAATATTTAGGAGTATAATAAGGATGTGAGTAGAATTATAAAATATAAAAATAAAATAAAGAATTAAAGAATTAAAAATAAATGGTAAAAGATAAAGAGTAGACGAGAAAGTAAAATAAAGAAAAAAAATACAGATAAAATTAAAAGTGGTGTTAAATCTAAATTAATTACAATGACAAAAATAAAAATATTATCAGGTTTGAATAGTATAGGTGGAAATTTTGTTAGAATTGAAGATAATGACAGAGTGATAGTATTCGATCAGGGAATAAGATTTGATATTATGGCAAAATATTACTCGTCCTATATAACTCCAAAAAGTGTTACAGAGCTGAGAAAACTGGAAATCTTACCTAAACTTGAGTGGTATGATAACGTTGATCGTATTTACATATCACATATGCACTTAGATCATCTTGGCGCTTTATCCAATATACCACCTGAAACAGAGTTGTTTTTGCCGAATCTTTTACTTTATAATACAATGGAAAAAAGATGGCAAACTTCTCAAACATGGCTATCCTTAATTCCACAAAAATATCATCTCAAAATTGGTGAGATCCAACCGTATAAAGTTGACGAAAACGATGTTTTGGCTATCCCAGTTTCTCATAGTGCATGGCCGGCATATGCCTTTTTATACTTCGGTAAAGATGAAACTATCCTCTACACAGGAGATTTCAGAGATGAAAGTTTTCTTAGTGAAGATGAGTTTTTCAAAATTAACAGAGGAGCAGATTTGCTCAATTACCTTGAGGAAAATAAAGATGTTAGAATCGATACTTTGATAATTGAAGGAACAAATATAGGCTCAAGTAAACCCCCAATAACTCCCAATGATACTGTTAAACTTTTAAGAAGACTATTTATCTCTCATAGATCAATCATAGCCATTTTACATAGTTTAGATTTAGAGTATGCTTATACACTCATAAGACTCGCAGAAGAATTTGATCCAAGGTGTTACGTAATATCAGACCAGATTGCAAAACTTTTAAAGAATATCATAGCTAATGTAAGTGAGTTTATCGAATTATCAAATATTGAACTATCAAATATTGACAATAACGATATCGACAACTCACTTATCCTAATACCATACAGAGATGTTTTTGAATTGCTGAGAAATTCTAACTTTAACGTCTCTAATACTCCTAATTTAACAGCCATATTAGCCGAATCAGAGCCTGGGAAAGAGGAGGGGTCTGAGTATAGCATTATATCAAATTGGTTTTTAAAGTATGGAATCCAATATTACAAAATCAGATCCTCAGGACATTATTATCCATATGCGTTAAAATATATACTCCAAAAAATTAGAGCAAAAAATATAATCCCCATACATTGTGAGAATCTCAAGTTATTGATCAATCAGATCAAAATATATAGATATAAAAAATAAATAATAAAATTAAATAATATATATTATTTATATTCCATATTAAAAATAAAATGGTCTATTCAAAAGCTTCTTTCGCTATCTTTAAAGCACATAAATCTCCACACATACTACATGCATCACTACTTGACTTCCTACTCTCCCAAACTTTCCTAGCCTTTTCTGGATCGATTGAAAGTCTAAATTGTTTTTCCCAATCGAGATTTTTTCTCGCAACACTCATCTCATAATCTCTCATTCTAGCCCTCTCTCTCTGCCCCTCCTTAACCAGATCTATTGCATGCGCTGCAATCTTTGCCGCTATAACTCCTTCCCTAACATCTTCAACACTTGGTAATGCCAGATGTTCTGATGGAGTTACATAGCAAATAAAATCCGCTCCATGCATTCCGGCTATTGCAGCCCCTATAGCAGCTGCTATATGATCATAACCAGCCGCTATATCAGTTACAATGGGTCCAAGTAAATACAGAGGAGAGTTTTTAGTAACGAATTTCATAGCTTTAACACTGGTTTCGATTTCATCTAAAGGCACATGTCCAGGGCCTTCAACCATACATTGAACTCCCATTTCTCTACACTTCTCAACAAGCTCTCCTAAAACTATAAACTCCATAAATTTTGCCCTATCACTCGAATCAGCTATACAACCAGGCCTGAATGCATCTCCAAGACTTATTGTAACATCATACTCCCTTAAAATTTCTAAAAGATAATCAAAATCTTTATAATAAGGATTTTCCTTTTCATTGTGAATCATCCAACCGATTATGATAGAGCCTCCCCTACTAACAACACCCATTAGTCTCCTACTCCTCACTAATCTCTCCACACTAATTTTGTTTACTCCAGCATGTATCGTCATAAAGTCAACTCCATCCCTAGCATGTTTTTCAACAGCATTGAAAAAATCATCCTCACTCATATCTGCTATATTTTTACAATCTCTAGCTGGTTGATATATGGGAACAGTCCCAAACGGAACTCTAACAACTTTCATTATCTCCCTTCTAATTAGATCAAGGTCACCACCACTGCTCAAATCCATAATTGCATCAGCACCATACCTCTGAGCTATAACAGCTTTTTCAACCTCCTCCTTAATATTAACGTGATCAACAGAAGTCCCAACATTTGCATTTATCTTTGTAGACATAAACCTACCAATAGCTTTCGGTATTATGTCTTCTCTCCTAACATTTTTAGGAATTACAACTTCTCCTCTAGCGATGAGCCTGATGAGTTTTTCAACTTCTATACCCTCATATTTAGCAACTTCCTTTATTATCTCATCTTCTTTCTTATCTCTAGCGAGTTGAATAAGTGTCATGAAATTAAGTTTTGTCGTCTCAATAGATAAACTCTTTGCTCTGATTTGGATTTTAAACAGTCCAACATAATCTTTATTACATATCCCTCCACCTTCTACAACCATATTTTATTTTCATAATTTAATTTATATATTTAATTTATATTGTATATGTTGTTTATAATAAAAATATAATCTTTTAAATTTATAATGTTTATACATGATAAATAACTATTTTAAAATAAAAATTTATTAGAGAGTAATAAGATACTTATAGGAGATATAAGTCAGAAAGACGAGAATAAAAGAATGCTTTAATCCTGAAGATATCTTCATTTGCGATATGACCCCAGCTATAATTCCAGAGAGGAAAGAGATTAGCAACATAACTCTAAAAAATGCTAATCTTATAACTTCCACATCAACACCTGATATACCAATCATACCCACCGTCCCAACTCCAATACTTGAGAATAGAGAGAGGAACTTTGTAATCATGAGATACGAGACGAAAATAAAAACACCGACTGACATGTATATTATCATGATATATGGCATTAGATTTGAGCTTAATCTCTTTCTAAAGTTTAATTCAGACTCCGCATATCTCGCTACTGCTGTGAAGGCATCTTTTATACTATACGATGTCTCAAGAGCTTTAACAGCCACAGGGATGACTTTTGCAAATATATCACTTTTAATTCTAATTCCAAGTCTAATAAAAGATTCCGGAATTGAAACTCCCAACTCTAACTCCTTCCTTATCGTTGATATCTCCTTTGTTAATATTCCGAGTTCCATTTTTGAAAGTAGTTTCAATCCTTCAAAAATCGATAATCCCGACTCATTTAACATTGCGAGTTCTGTGAAAACCTCTGGAAGTTTCTCCTCTGCTTTTTTAATAATCCTATGCCTTATCTCAATAAGTGAAACTAGGATGGTGAACACAATTGATACGAAGATTATCAGCTTATCTTCAAGCGAGAAACCGAAGTATTTATGAATTACAAGGATAATGAGGGATGAGTATAACACAATATGAAGAAAGGCTATACTAAGCTTCATTGTAACCAAACTCTCCTTGTATGGATGGAGAATTATTCTAAGCACTTTCTTTAGAAATCTTCTGAATCTCAATACCTTATATCTATTTTTATTTAAAGAGTGGACATTTGCTATAATTTTAGGATAACTTTCAGCATAAAAGACTACACTGATCTTTGGTGATGGTATTGATGACTTTGCGAGATATATTATGAATGCACTAGCAATCGGAAGTATAACATAAATTATCTTTATGTATCCATCCATAATTTGTCCTGATGCAAATTTCGCAACAACCATAACAACAAGCATCAACATCGGGAGTAATACAAAAACCGAAATGTAGATTTCTGAAAGAATTTCCATGAAACTCATAGCTTCATTAAAGACCAACTCTTGTTCCTCAACAAACTCCTCAGATTTTGACTTCAGATATTGGGAAAAGCTTCCACCACCCTGTAAGATCATTATCATATTATCAAGAAAGCCAGCAAACTTTTGACTTGGAGTTGTATCCCTTACATACCTCATCGAGGAGAATAGATCTTTTTTAAATATCTCAAAATTCTTAACAATCTCTGAGAATTCCCTACTTAACTCCCCAAAAAGATTTTCCAATTTAGCTATCTCCTTAATGATATCTAATGGATTTAGTCCACCAACAGCCATACTGTACATCATGTTAATCGCATGTGGGAGATATAACTCAATTTCATTCTTTCTCTTTTTGGCAATAAAAAACGGATACGATAATATGATGTATTTTGTGAGTCTGTAAGCTATTAGCCCAATGATTATCCCAAAAAGCCAATAATAATTTAAAAATAAAGGGGGTATGGGCGGAAGAGATAATTTAAAGAGAAGATTATTGACATTATTGATAAGAAATGACATTATTGATAAGATTATACTTTTGATTTGAGTTAAAATGTATACTCCTACTAAAGTGCCTATTAAAAATGAGATAAAAGAATAGAATGATGAAATCGATATGAGTTCATACAGAGTTAATGGTAATCTAGATTGTTGTAAAGCCAAATCTATCTCTTCAAACTTCGATCTTTTATTAATTATCTTCCTCGCAACTCTTCTCTTTAAAAATGCTGGAACAAATATCTGCTCACTCAAAATCTACACCCTCACACCGAGCTGTTCAAAAGCAATCTCAAAGTTTGCATAATACATCCTTATGAGCTTTGAAACTTCTCTGTAATCCCTTATCCCTTTCTCTCTTAACAACTCTAAAAACCTCTCCCTTCTATCTATCTCCTCTATTATTTCTGAAATCGTAATTCCAGAAGCTTCTGAAATCTTTTCTATAACTTTAGATCCACCAGATTCAATAAATCTATCATTGGATGGATCCCATCTGTAAATCGGATTTATTATCATCTCTTTACCAACAGGATCAAGCCCAACTATCTCAACCACTTCCTTAGCTCTTCTTTTCTTAAAATTCCTTTGTATCCACATAGTCTGGACTATCACAGCATCGAGAAATTGAATTAATACTCTCGGAACATTTAATGGTTCCTCTTCTAATCTATAAATTAGCTGATTTACATCTCCAGCATGAAAGGTTGCATACGCAGCATGTCCTGTTGCCATTGCCTGAAAGAGGGTCTGAGCTTCCCTTCCTCTAACTTCTCCTACAACAATGTAATCTGGTCTCTGTCTCAATGCCATCCTCAAAAGATCATACATGTCGATTTCGATTCCTTCAACTCCGACTCTTGTGATCTCTGGAACCCAGTTCTCATGATAAAGTTGAATCTCTCTTGTATCTTCTATCGATAAAATCTTGTTGTCTGGAGGTATGAACATCAAAAGAGCGTTTAAAGTTGTTGTTTTTCCGCTTGCGGTCTCTCCAATAACCATAAAACTTCTCTTATGCTCAATCAATAACCAGAAATAAGCCAGAATTCTTGGTGAAATTGTGCCTAGGTTTATCAGATCTATTGGTGTAAATGGATCGCTCCTAAATTTTCTGATCGTAAATGTGCTTCCTCTTGTTGATACTTCACTCCCATACGTTAGTTGTAACCTACTTCCATCAGATAATGTAGCATCAACTATCGGATTAGCATAAGATACCTGTTTATTAGCCTTCTGTCCAAGAATTAAAACAAAATTATCCAATTCATCTTTTGAGAAGATTAAATTTGTTGGAATACTGCCATATTTCATATGAAATACAAAAACGGGAATGTTATATCCATCACAACTGATATCCTCTATATTGGGATCATGTAATATTGGATCTATAGCTCCAAAACCGAAGAAGTCTCTGAAGAAGTAGTATAGCATCCTTATGCTTAACTCATCTTCAACCTCTAAAGAATAGTCCTTTAAAACTCCTTTTACAGTCTCTATAAGGAGGTTAAATTTATCTTCTTCACTCTCATCAAATCTCTGGACATATTTCCTCCTAACATCGTCGAATATTAGGCTAAGAAGGTTTAATTCATCTTGAGATACTTGAGGCTCAATAATGTAATAGCTCTTTCTTAAAGTTTCAACATCCTCTCTTATCTGTATTTTAACAAAATCTTCTATAACCCAATATTCCTCAATTAAACTTTGATTTTCATCAATTTCAACATCTTCAACAGCTATTACTCCAGCAGATTTTCTAATATCGTTTAACATCTCATAATATGTTTTAATCATCATTAGATGTTTGTAAAGATGAAATGATTATTTATTAATTTTTCTGGCATTTTTGTTATTATTTGTTTTAAATGTCCTTGTTTCTTAAAATATAACAAAAACTAAAACTAATTATATAAAAATAAACATAATTTCTATATATAAAGTTTATATAAACAAAAGCGACGATGTGTTGAGGTATAAGAACACAAAATTAACACAAAATTAAAAATGGTAGAAGTGAGGATAACAACTTAAATTTCATCACCATGCTAAACACCTTTTTAAGTTGTACAATGCTATGAATGAAAAGAATCCAAGATTCAACAGCTCAATAGACGAATTAGCCGGAAACCTTTTGTAATGGTTCTTCACCCTCTTCTTCAACCTGAAAAATCATGATTCAACTGCATTTCTCTTTCTTCTCGTTCTTATCTTGTACTTCAATCCTCTTCTCGATAACACTTTTTGCACCAAGGAGCTATACTAGGAAGATCGGTTTGTTTTTGCATAGTATTCAAGATTTCCATTACTTTACTTATTCTAGCAGATATCACTTCCATTCTCTCAACATCTACAGCAACCAAACGTAGTAGAACTTCCCAGCCTTTATGGGTTTCGTCTATAACAACATACTCTCCCTCTTTCAACGTTAAAATATATCTTTACATCTATGATACCACTTCCTGACTGCTTTGTAAGAGGTTTTGAATCCCATAGCTTTTAAAAGCACATCCCTGAAAGATAAGCCAGACTAGAATAAACTCCTCTTCAAAATTCTGGTTAGATAGAGAGCGTATTAACTCGCAGAACTCCCCGATTAATATTTGTCTCTTTCTTAAATTGTCATCCTCTCATGTAAGTGGATCGAAATTTTTATATATTAGTAAGCATGAACCCATTTTATAAGAAAATTCCCTAATAATAGGAAAAAGTATATTAAAAAGGATAGAGCACATTAAATGGAATAAATAAAAGATAAAAATGAAATGGTGTATGATATGTTAGAGATAATAATAAATGGTGAAATAAATCTCGAAAATGCTAAAATTATTCTTAACGAAATGATCAATTCTAATGATGTAAAAAAAGCTGCAATTCTTGCCGCTTTAGAAGCAAAAGGATATGATGCAGAAGTGTTAGCAGGTTTTGCAGAATATCTAAGAGAGAGGATGATAAAAGTCAAAGGGAATGCAGAGATGGATACTTGCGGAACTGGAGGTGATGGTAGTTCAACAATAAATGTAAGTACTGCAGTTTCTATTTTGATTTCATCCATTGTTAGAGTGGCAAAACATGGAAACAAAGCTGTTACTTCAAAAAGTGGGAGTTCTGATGTTCTTAACTCACTCAGTATCCCTATTCCTAATCCAAGAAATGCTGCGAAGATGCTTGAAGAAGTTGGTTACGTATTTTTACATGCTCCTCTTTATCATCCTGTTTTATCTAAAGTAATGCCCATCAGGCAAAAATTAGGTATCAAAACCATTTTCAATCTCCTTGGACCACTATGTAATCCAGCATTGCCGGAGAGACAGATTATTGGATGTAGAGGAGAGTTTGTACAAATGATCGGAGAAGCTATGGAGATTCTTGGTATAAGGGGGTTAGCTGTTGGCTCATCTATAGATGAGATTAATCCAGAAGGGTATACGCTTATAGCTGAGGTAGAAAACGACATAGATATCTATACAATCTCTCCTTCAGATTTTGGAGTTAAGGAGTTTAGCATATCAAAAGTTGTTTGTAAGGATAGTAAAGAAAGTGCTATAAGGATAGAAGAAGTTTTTAGAGGAAGAAAAGGATATGATAGAGAATTTATTTTGATTAATGCTTCTGCATCTCTTTATGCTGCTAACAAAGTTACAGATTTTAGAGATGGTTATCAACTCGCCTCAAACTTAATCGATGAGGGTTATGCGATGAAGAAATTGGAAGAGTTGAGGAGGTATGGAAAAGCTAGAATACGTTGATCCAGCAAAGCTTTATGAAGTTATAAGAGAAGAAAAAGAATACACATTTATTCTTGAGACAAAAGAAAAGATAGGCAGACATCGTTTTACTTTTATAGGTTTTGATCCAGATTTTATTGTTAAAGTAAAGAATGGTTATCTCTTTAGAGAATTAGAGAATTTAGAGAATGAGATAGTAACAGAAACAGAAAGAAAAAGTAATAGGGTGTTAAAAAATGAAACCTCTCACAAAGATGTTGAAAGATTCTCTGGGGGATTTGTTGGATGTGCGAGTTATGATGCTGCCTTACCATATATAGGAATTAAAACAAGAACTCCGTCAATCTTTGGTTATTACACCAAGTATTTTGTGATAGATCATACAACTAATCGAATCTACTGCAATCACGATGAGGGTGAGAAATTAGTAAGAAAAACAGGAAATGTGAAGTTTGAAAACGCCAAGGTTGAATCCGATATAATTTCATGCGATGCAGAAATCTACGATTTCATTGAAATGGTGGAGAAAGCTAAGGAATACGTTTATGCTGGAGATGTTTTCCAAGTCGTAATTTCTAGAAAGTATGAGATCAAAACCAATCTCGATCCATTTCAAACCTATTTAAGGCTTAGAAATATAAGTCCTAGTCCTTATATGTTTCTTCTAGAATTCGACAACATTTCACTTTGTGGTGCATCTCCAGAAACACTTGCCTCAATCTTTAATGGTAAAATGATAGTCAATCCGATTGCTGGAACTATAAGAAGGGGGAAAGATGAGAAGGAAGATGGGAGATTAGCTATAAAACTTTTGAATGACGAAAAAGAACGTGCTGAACATGCTATGCTCGTCGATTTAGCCAGAAATGATGTGCGTAAAGTTTGTGAGGCCAGAAGTGTAAAAGTTGAAAGGTTTATGGAAGTTGTGAAATACTCTCATGTGATGCATATAGAAAGTACTGTTGTTGGAAAGCTAAAGACATCCCCATTCAGAGGTATAGAAGCTGCATTTCCAGCCGGTACATTAACTGGAGCGCCAAAGGTTAGAGCAATGGAGATCATATCAGAAATTGAAAAGAGTAATAGGGGTTTTTACGGAGGTGGTATTGGTTATTTCTCGGGTAAAAATGCTGATATGGCGATAGCCATAAGAATGGTAGAATTCAGAAATGGTAAAGCGATTGTAAGAGGTGGAGCAGGAATAGTTGCTGATTCAAAGCCAATTAAGGAATTTCATGAAACTGAAAGAAAAATGCTTCCAGCTTTAAAAGCTCTTGGGGTGAGAGAATGATAGTAATAATTGATAACAAAGACTCCTTTGTGTGGAATATAGCTGAATACGTATCCTATTTTGATAGAGTTAAAGTATTTCCATCTTCAATTAAGGTTGAGGAAATTAGAAAACTCAATCCAGATGGAGTTATAATATCTCCCGGACCAGGAGAACCTTTAGGAAAGGATTCAGGTAATTCTCCAAAAATTGTTGAGGAATTTCAACCACTTTTGGGAATATGTTTGGGTCATCAGATAATTGCAGAAGTTTTTGGAGGAAAAGTTGCAAGAGTTAAACCTGTTCATGGTAAGCAAAGCAGAATCTTCCATAGAAAAAAAGGAATTTTCAGAGATTTACCAAATCCAATTATCGCCGGGAGATATCACTCCCTTGCTATAAAAAGAGTTCCTAAGGGATTTGAGGTTACTTCAATTTCAGAGGATGGAGTTATCATGTCTATAGAGGGAAAGAAATCTGAGATAATCGGCTTGCAATTTCATCCAGAAAGCATACTAACACCACACGGACTGAGGATAATTGGTAGATGGGTGAACGAATATGTTGGTAAAAATTTGCGGAATAAAAAATATTAAAGAAGCTGAAATGGCTGAAAAAGCAGATTTCATAGGAGTTGTGGTAAGAAGTAAATCAAAGAGATGTATATCTATGGAGAAAGCTTTAGAGATAATTAATTGTTTTGATAACGTTATTCTAGTTTCTAACAGCACTTCTCAAGCAGATTATGAAGAGATGGCATCTTTAGAACCTGCAGGAATACAAATTCATGCTGAATTGGGAATGGTAAAATTAGATTTCAACGGATTATTGATAAAAGCTATTAAAGTTCCAATAAAATCTGAAGATCCAGAAAAAGATGCAAAGAAAATTATAGATGTAGCAAAGAAGTGCAAAGCAGACTACTATCTTTTAGATAGTGGATGTGGCACCGGAGTTATGCATGACCTTAATGTTAGTAGACTTGTAGCAAAAGATATTCCTGTAATTCTCGCAGGTGGACTAACTCCAGAAAACGTTAAAAAAGCTATAAACTTTGTAAAACCCGTTGGTGTTGATGTTTCATCTGGTGTAGAAGAGAATGGATCCAAGAGTAGAGAAAAAATAAGTAGATTTATTGAGGTGGTTAAAAGTTCCTTTTAAATCAAATTAAAATTATTTAATTTATTTTTTAAATTAATGAATTTTTAAAACTCATTTTAAATTATCGCTTAAATAAAATAGATGTTATATCTCAACCTAAAATTGGAATTAATAATAACAATAATAATTTATTACATATAATTTATATTATATAAAATGCGGGGGGTGGGATTCGAACCCACGA
>WAJX01000101.1 GCA_015523665.1 Ferroglobus sp. | reverse complement strand
TACAGAATTCGAAAAACCGTACCCACTTTTGGTTATAACTGGTGGAGATCCATTAATGAGAGAGGATATATTTGAAATAATCGAATATGCTACTGAGATTATTTCAAATATATCCTCTCTCATTAATGGATCTCCTCCAGTTATAACCAAAAGTGGGTACGGTTTTTCGAATTCTGTAATTTGTTCAATGACATCAAAAGCCTCATCAGTAGTTAACTCATTAGGATGTCTTTTTCTCTGCGCTTTTGCTCTACAATGCTTACATGCTAACATGCAAGCTCTTGTTAATTCCCAGAACATTATAAACGGCTTTACTCTTATATCATATTTCATATTCATCGCAAAAGGTTATTTTTGGAAGATTTAAATTCTTCTCTCTATTTATATTAGCTTTTAAAATTTAATTATTTTATTTTAATTTTATTAATTTTATATTATTATTATTTATTTTATATTAATTCTTTTATATCAAAAAGTTCCGTTAAATCTAACTCAAATCCAGTAGTCGGGGTGAATATCTCAAATCTTTCAAGAACTTCTGGATGCAATTCTCCAAACACACCCACATATTTCCCATTTACAATTATATTAGCCCTCCTACCCTTTATAAAGGCTCTATCGTTGCTATTCTCAGCATGCCACTTTAAATCTAATTCATGCATAACAGCTTGAACAATACTCCTTATCTCAGCAAAGTTTGCCTTAGCATGAGTAATACACACCGCTAATCTAAGCCTGTTTTTCATAGAAACGACCACGTCTCCCACCTCAAATATCCTTTGAGGCATAGGTTGATGCTTATTATTAGATAATACTTCGAGTAGTTTAGGCAATATATCAGTCCTCAGAATGGTATGATCTTCCGTCAGAGGTTGCATTAATGGTGTGTAGTCATCCCATTCTTTAGCCTCTCTATTCATGTATTCATAATGAACCTTCTTATTTGTTAGTGTGAAGGTAATAACTTCAGTAAATCCCAACCCGATCATGATCTCCCTTACAATATCTCTAACTCGATTCCACTCATGCTCTCTTCCAATTGTATTTGTCTTTGGATACCTTGGAATTATCCTATTATAACCAAAACCGATTGCAATATCCTCGATTACGTCCCATTCATGCATTATATCAACTCTATACGGTGGAATCAGAACTTTCACTTCTTCATCTTCAATTTGAATACCATATCTCATCCTTCCAAGTGCTAACTCTATTTCTTCATCACTAAGTTTCAAGCCCAACAATGAGAAAACCTCATCTTTTTTTATCCTCACTTCTCTCGGAGATAAATTTGGAGTTTTTTCAAATTTATCTTTTTTATTATCATAATTATATATAATAGTAACCTCTTCAACTATCCCGCCCCTATCTAAAAACATCGTAGCGAGTATGTTCAATGCTTTGTCAACATTTTCATCAAACCCTGTTACATCAATAAAGAGACTATCCGTCCCCTTCTTAACTCTCGTTTTTTCGGCATTTATAATAGGAGGGAATGAGATTGCTTCACCTTTTGAGTCTATGATCATAGGATATAAATCAGAATTTTCTAAGATAAATCCAAACTCTCGCCCTTTTGGATGTTCTTTGAGAATCTCTCTAATACTCATCTCTTTGTTGGAGTCTAAGGGTCTAAAAGTAAAGTTATCTCTTACTGTTGTATATCTCAAAGGAAAACTCACCATTTTCAGATCGTGAATTCCTATAGCCATCTTTCTCCTATTCCTTCCTATTGTCCAGTGAAGATCTTCTTGAATCTCAATCATTGATCTCAAAAGTTCTTCATTCATCTCTAAATTTTTCACAACACATCCAACTATTCTTGGTCTCACATTCTCAACACTCTTATCAACGTATATCTTCCAATCTCCATTCCTTACCGAATATTCAATATATCCCAATTCTACATCCATAAATCCCCGTAACGCTCTTGCAACACCCTCAACGCTGTACAAATCAGGACGATTTGGGAAGAACTCTACATCTATACATTCTTCATCAAATCTTTCTATATCGCATCCTAACATCGGTAACCTTTCTAATATTTCCTCTCTACTTTTTCCAACCATTCTTTCTAACTCATTCCAGTATAACTTTACAACTGGCATTAGATCACCTTACAACACTTTTTATTTACACTCCTACCACCTATCACCTTCTATCACCTCTTTATCGCAGGTAAACTCCTTAGCCATCCAAGATCTGGCATGTAAAGTTTTCTTAAATCCTTCATCCCAAGTCTAAGCATCGCCAACCTTCCAATCCCGAGACCCCAAGCGAGAACTTTTCCCTTAATACCGAGGGGTTCGGTAACTTCTTTTCTGAATATTCCAGCACCTCCAAGCTCTATCCATCCCAGACCTTCAACATAAACCTCAGGCTCAACACTGGGCTCGGTATATGGGAAATAACCTGGACGAAAACGAACATTTTCAAATCCCATTTTTGTGAAGAATTCCCTTAGCAATCCTAAAAGATCTCTAAATCCCACATCCCTATCCAATACTACTCCCTCAAGTTGATCAAATTCTGGGAGATGGGTGGCGTCAACAGCCTCTCTCCTATAAACTCTATCGATACAAAAAGCCTTAACAGGAGGTTCTGGATTTAAAGCAAGATAATGTATAGTTATAGCAGTCGTATGTGTTCTTAAAACAAGTTGTCTTGCTTTATCCGTATCCCATTTTCCACCCCATCCACTAGATCCGGTTTTCCAACCATTTTCATGAGTTTCCTTTACTTTCCATATGATACTCTCATCTCCATCTATATCATCCACTTCAATGAATTTGTTAAGATAAAATGTATCCTGCATATCTCTTGCTGGATGATCTTGAGGTTGAAACAAAGCATCAAAATTCCAGAAAGCTGATTGAATATAATGGCCTTTTATCTCCGTAAAACCCATCTCCAAAAAGATCTTTCTGCACTCTCTTATTA
>WAJX01000100.1 GCA_015523665.1 Ferroglobus sp. | reverse complement strand
TGTAATAAAAATACTTCTGACCGTTCTTGATGGAATAATGGGAACTCATAACAGAGCCACAATAACCACACCTTACAAGACCTCTTAAAAGAAGGTTGTATTTATTCTGACTGGGAGATGTGAAAGTCTTTTTGTTTTGTCTTAAAATCTCTCTTGACAAATAAGGAGAGAAAAATGCATTATTTAATAAATGAAAAATGAAAAAATGGATAAAGAGGTAGAAAACATGAAAACAAAAACTGTAATACCTTATGTGAGAATAAATCAATTAATTGAATTTGTGGCTTCAATGCCAACAAATGAAATATCTCTAAATGATCTTGTTATTCATTGTGGTATAAGAAGAAGTCAAATAAAGAATATAATACCTTCTTTGATAGCTTTAAAACTTTTGGAGAAAACAAGAGATAAAGTTAAACTTACGGACATTGGACAAAATCTAAGGGTGAATATTAAGACAAACAATGAAGAAAAGTGTAAAGAAATATTCAAACATATTATTCCCCGTGTGGAGCCACTTTCTTTTGTAGTGGAGTTACTTAATAAGGAACAAAAATTAACAATTGACCAAATTGGAAAAGAATTGGCTGTGAAGTTCAAAAAATCTTGGGATCACCCCTTAACTTATAGAACATACGGAGCTTCTTGTGCAAGTATCGTAGCATTTGCGGGTTATGGAGTATATGATGGAGGAGTATTAAGAAAAAGTGGATTGCTAAGTGTTCCTATAAAAGTCCCTTTTCCTAATGTAACATTTCAGAAGATAATAAAAATTTTAGAGAATATTTATCCGTGTCCTGATATTTCACTAAAAGAGCTGTCTCAGAAGATCAAAACAAGTGAGGGCCGATTAGCTTCTGAATTAATTGTATGCAATGAATTAAAACTGGTGAGACGTGAATACCGAGGGACTTATAGAATATCTGCATTGGGTGATAAACTTATAAATCCGTCTTTATCCCAAAAAGAAAAAGCTGAGATATTTAAGATGTGTCTTTTGAATAGTAGATATCGAATAATAATTGAAAAATTATCTAATATAACATTTGATGCTACAAAGCTAGGAGAAATAATTCTCTATACATTCCGATCTACGTCTACAACAAAAACACAAAAAGTTTATGGTATGAAATTTTTAAATTGGTTGAAATACGCCCAAATTGTTAAGAAAGTAAGAAATGGTGAATATACTTTAACTTTAGAAAATTCACAATTGCAAATAAAAAAACAAGAAACACCAATAGAAGAATTAGAAGAAAAAAAAGAGCGTAATCTCAGTGAGAATGAAGAAACAAAAAACACATTAAATTACCATTATTACGAAATAGGAAAACTCATAGGAATGATATTAGCATGTATAGAAAAGAAGGATTTTTCTATCCAAGAAATAGATAAGTTAATATCAAAATGTAATTATTTTGAAGGGACTGAAGAAGTAATAACACTCCTTACCGAGCATAAGGAATTATTTGGAAGTCTAAATGACCCTCGTATTTTTTTAGCAGATATAAAATTTCTTGAAAAAAAGATAGGAGGCGAAAATGAAAAAATCTGACAAAAAGGAAGAAAAGGAATTTTTACCTTTTGCTGAATTACAGATGAGTAAACAATTAGATCTGCTTAAAGTTGTTGTTAAGAAGTATACCAAAGAAAATGCTCCTATTTCTTATCGGGATGTTAGTGATATACACGCAACGAAACCTAGAGTAAGTGGTTCTTTGTCATTCTTTGCTAAAATTGGCTGGCTTGAACAACATAGTAAAGGAAAATATATTCCATCTTCAAGTCTAATACATTATTTTGAAGGACTTGATAAAGAAAAAGCACGACAAGAGTTAGCCCAGATACTTATAACTAAATCAAAAGTAGCTGAGAAAATAAAATTTTTTGTTGAGCAAAAAGATAATGTAAAAAAAGAAGAGATAATTAAATATCTTGCTTCTCAATTTAGATTTTTAGAGAAGCATAAAAAATCAATAGAGCGAATGATAGAACTTTTGCTAATGTTAAAGATTTTGAAAACAGATGGGAAGGGGCAATATACTTCAGAAGATGTTATGTATTCTCCTCCCCAAGAGATACAAGAGGGCCAAAAACATAACAGCAAGGAAAGAATAAAGCTTATTAATACAAAACAAGGATTAAATATATGTATTGGGATTATGTTGACACCGGAGATGCCAGAAGAGCAAATGAGAAGAGCCATTCAAATAGTACTCGAAGAGATTAGAAAAATGGAGAAAGAGTAATGACTAAAAAGACAGATTCTCATATTATTAAAAACCCGTGGACAAGGTGTGAAGAAATAATACAAAAAATTGCGGAAAATCGAGTAGATAACCTAAATAATGATAAAACAGCAATAGAAGTATTGAACTTTTTAAAAGAAATTAAAATTGTTATTTATACATCAAGTTATACTAAGTTGACCGTGGAGGGACAAAATTACTATGAAAATAGATTTATATATAACGACATAACTAGTTGCAAGAAAATTATAAAAAGGTTGCTCATAGAATATGAACCGGTTCAGATTATATGTCAGTTATTATGGGGCAAAAGCAAGTTAAAGAAAGAGTCTGTCTACCGTCTATTATTGTCGAGAGGCTATATTAAATATGAAGATGATATAAGCAGTTTTTTGATGCTTTTAAACTGGTGCGATATTATTTGTTATAACAAGAAAACTAGCCAAATTAAAATTAAATATAATCCAAAAACTAATGAAGTAAAACAATCAAAGAAATTATTTCTTTCTCCAGAGACACGATATACAAATGTCAAAAATTTATGGACAGTTCTCCGAAAGTGTTCTATGTATATATATTGGATAGACAAACATTTTAGTGCTAAAGGATTTGAAGCGTTATCAGAAGAAGCAGATGGTTCAAAAATTAAAGAGATAAAGATATTGAGCGGAATTAGTAATAATATAAATGATAAATTAAAAAGGGATTTTATTAGATTAAAGGAAGAGTTGACAAATCGAGGGATAAATATTGAATTTAGGGTGATTTGTAAATCAGAACTTTTGCAATCTATTCATGATAGATGGATTATATCAGAAAATACTTGTTTCAATATTCCACCCATAAATTCTATATATCAAGGACAATATGCTGAAATAATAGAAACAACCACTATGCCACCTTTTCAAGACTGGTGGAAGGAAGGTATGGATTTGCTTAAAGATTGGCACAACATCTCAAGAATAATCCAATCAAAAAAATGAAATGCGCTATCTATACAAGGGTATCAACTGATAATCAAGTAGAAAAAGACTACAACTCTCTTGAGACCCAAAAAGAAAGTTTGATGGCTTATATTCAGGCTCATAAGTATGAAGGATGGGAATTATATGATGTTTATGAAGATGCTGGTTTTTCTGGTGCTAATCTGAATCGCCCTGAACTTCAAAGGCTGATTAGAGACATTAAACAAGGAAAGATTGATATTGTCCTTGTTTATAAAATTGATAGGCTTACAAGAAACCAAAAGGACTTTTATTTTCTCATAGAGCTTTTTGAGAAATACAATGTAACTTTTATCTCCACTACTCAAAATTTTGATACCTCTTCTGCCGCCGGTCGGTTGATGAGAAATATCATGCTTGACTTTGCTCAGTTTGAAAGAGAAATGACTGCCGAAAGAACAAGAGATAAGATGTTAGCAAGGGCAAGAAAAGGTCTCTGGAATGGTGGACTGGTGCCTTTGGGTTATGAGTACTCTCCAGAAGAGAAGAAGCTAAGGATTAATCCTAAAGAGGCTAAAATTGTAAGACTGGCCTTTGAAACTTACTTGAAAGAAAAATCCCTTGCTAAGGTAGCTAAAAAATTAAATTCTTTGGGTTATAGAACTAAAACCCACAAGACGAAATCGGGGAAAATAATCGGTGGCAATGAGTTTATCATTACAAGTCTGAGACACATTCTAACAAATCCGATTTACATAGGGTATGTTAAACATAAGGGTAAAATTTACAAAGCCCCTCATCCAGCCATCATAGAGAAGGAAGTCTTTGATAAGGTTCAGGAGATTTTAAGACAAAACAAAAAGACTTTCACATCTCCCAGTCAGAATAAATACAACCTTCTTTTAAGAGGTCTTGTAAGGTGTGGTTATTGTGGCTCTGTTATGAGTTCCCATTATTCCATCAAGAACGGTCAGAAGTATTTTTATTACA
>WAJX01000099.1 GCA_015523665.1 Ferroglobus sp. | reverse complement strand
GCTATAAACGATTCTAACATCCTTTCCTTTTGATCGATAGTAAAAAAGTGATTTACCCTCAAAGGGGACTCTTGCCATATCCCCAAATGTTGTTAATATAATATCTCTATTTTCTAAAAGATGGAAAACAGCTTGGAGATCAATATCGGGTATTATACAAACCGGACATCCTGGACCACTTATGAGCTCAACGTTTTTTGGAATTAGACTTCTTATGTTATACTTTGAGATGGTATCTTCATGAGTACCACAGAGATGCATTATTTTTATCTTCCTCTCTTTACTCATATGCTCTATTTTCTTAATTAATTCGGTTAATCTTGGAACATTTGCTCCCATAACTTTTCGATCTCCTCTAATTCCTTTTTATTAACCTTTTGAATTGCAAATCCTACATGAACAAGAACGTAATCTCCCGGTTTGACATCATCAATTAAATCGATTCTTATCTTTTTCCTAGCTCCTCCAAGATCTACGATCGCAAATGGAAAATCAACCTCGATTATCTCAGCTGGTATTGCAAGACACATCCAGAACACTCCTCAAAAAATTTATCCACTCTTCTATCCCAATCCCATCCTTTAAGTCCATCTTTATTATTTTTGCCTTAGAATTTATTTTTTTAGCATCTCTTACCATCTTTTCCACATCAACATCTACAAGATTGGCTAAGGTAACCTTATTTATTATTATTACATCAGCATTTACAAATGTCAAAGGATGTTTTTCTATAACATCTTCCCCCTCTGTAACACTCACGATAACAACTCTGTATGTCTCTCCTAAATCGAAATCTGATGGACATATTAAATTGCCAACGTTCTCAATTAAAAGTAGGTCAATATTTTTAAACTCATCAATTCTTTGATGTAGTGTATGATTTAATATATGTGCATCTAAATGACACTCTTTCCCAGTGTTCAGAGGTTCTGCTATTACAGAATGTTTTGAAACTCTTTTAAAATCTGAATCACCAAAAACATCTCCAAGAATTGCACCTACTTTAAGCTCTTTACCCAACTCTTTATTTTTTATAGCAAGGATCGTCTTTTCAATTAAAGTAGTTTTTCCCGAACCTACAGCTCCCATTATGTTAATTGCAATTATTTCATTCTCATTAAAAAATCTCCTATTATCTTTAGCAAATCTTTTATTTTCAGTGAGAACATCTATTTCGGCTTCTATATCAATTTTATGCATGATTACACCTCCAAAGAAATCTTTTTTATTATAAAGCTCTTTCCCCCTTTTATACAAACCTTTCCACCACATTCACAAATAGAAATTATTTGGTCAAATCTCCTACCACACTTCTCACATCTCATATCTGGCCCTGAAAACACCGCATGAATTTCAGCATTCTCGGCTAAAGTATCTTTACTTATAGCTTTAAAGCAAAATATCAGTTGGTCAATATTTATGAGTAATAGTTCACCCACTTCTATTTCTATCTCTTTAACTTTCTTAGCTTTCCTCTCTTCTGCAATTCTGATGACATTTTGGAGTAATGAGTAAGCATAACTCATTTCATGCATTAATTTGAGGAGGTTAAAATTTAATATAATGTTTGTGGAGTAATCTTGATGTCTGAAATGTATAAGATTACTGTAACTGGCATAGTTCAAGGAGTCGGTTTTAGACCTTTCGTTTATAGGCTTGCAAGATCCATGAATCTTAAAGGATACGTAAAAAATGTTGGAGATGGCAGTGTTGAGATAGTAATAGATGGTAAAGTGGAGAAATTCATTGAAAGGTTAAAAAAAGAACTTCCTTTAATGGCTAGGATAGATAACATCTCAGTTGAAATTGAAAACAAAAAAGTTAAGATGGATGATTTTAAGATAGTTGAGAGTGGTGGGAAATACGGAAAGTTATCTCTTCCCCCACCAGATATTGCTATATGTAAAGAATGTCTTGGTGAAGTTTTTAATGAGTTAAAAAGTTCGAGAAGGCATCTTTATCCTTTTACGACTTGTACATCATGTGGACAGAGATTTTCAATTTCATTCAGACTTCCATTTGATAGAGAAAATACAACTCTCTCAGATTTCCCGATGTGTTATGAATGTAGAAAGGAATATTTGGATGTGAATGATAGGAGATATTATGCTCAATCTATAGCTTGTCCTATTTGTGGGCCAGAGTATAGTTTAAAGCCTTACGATATTAAAGGAATTGATGCGATTAAAAAAGCATCACAATTGATCGATGATGGTAAAATTATAGCGATAAAGGGGATTGCTGGAATACATATAGCTTGTAAAACTGAAAGTAAAATAGTTAAAAAACTTAGAGTATTGTTAAAAAGGCCGCAACAACCATTTGCTGTTATGGTTAGGGATTTAAGAATAGCTGAAAGAGTGGCGAAAATAAATAATATTGAAAAGAGAGAACTTGAGAGTTATGTAAGGCCTATAGTAATTCTAAAGAAGAGGAGAAAAGAGAACGATCTTGAAGAAGTGGCTCCTGGATTAGATACTATAGGGATTATGCTCCCTTATACAGCGCTTCATTTCATCCTCTTTCATTTTTTGGAATCTGATATCCTCGTTATGACCTCTGCAAACATCTCCGGAGAGCCAATGGCGATTGATTTACATCAATTACCAGAGCGGTTGAAAATTGGGTGTGATGCAATTTTGGATCATAATATGGTGATAGCGAATAGAGTTGATGATAGTGTTATTAAGATTGTTAATGGTAGGAGAATGCTAATAAGAAGATCTAGGGGATTTGTACCCACCGCCATAGATATAAATGTGGGTTTAAATAAGAAAGCTGGAGATAGGGATAAAGAGAAGTATGCTATTGCATTTGGTGCCGAACTTTACAATTCTATCGCATTACTAAAAGAAGGAAAAGTTGTAATGTCTCAGTACATAGGAGATACCTCAAATTTTAAGACATTTAATGAATTTTTTAAACCTTCTTTGGAATTCTTTATAAAATACTTAGATATAGAACCTGATATCGTCATTGCAGATATGCATCCAGCTTATCTAATCTCACAATATGCTGAGAAATTTGCAAAGGAAAGGGGAATTGAGTTATTAAAAATTCAACATCATTTCGCTCATGCATTGTCAGTGATGGCAGAGCATAAGATGGATGAGGCTGTAGCTATAACAGTGGATGGAGCGGGATATGGTGTTGATGGCACAATTTGGGGTGGAGAAGTCCTTTATATAAATATGGACTCAATGGAGTTCCAAAGAGTTGGGAGACTTGAAAAGATAAAATTGCTTGGGGGAGATTTGGCAACTTATCATCCGATAAGAGTTTTATTCTCATTAGTTTATTCTCATGAGGGTGATTATTCACTTTTAAAGAGATATTCTAAATATTTAAAAGGGAAAGAATCTTTCGAATTATTCAAGATACAATATGACCAAGATTTCAATGTCGCTTATGCATCTTCTGCTGGAAGGATATTTGATGCTACTTCAGCTATGCTTGAGGTATGTTTTGAAAGAACTTATGAGGGAGAGCCTGCGATGAAGCTTGAAGCTGTTGCGAAAGAGAGTGAGAGTTATTATAAGCCTATGATCGAAGAGAAAATTGAAATATCAAGATTTAATTCTCTGTTTAGTGATAAAGGGAAGAGAGGTGAGGTTTATGTTATAAAAGTTGAAGAGGTTTTTGTTGATGCTTTAAAAAGATATCTGAATGGAGAAAAGAAGAGTGTTATTGCTTATCAAATCATAGATTATCTTGCAAAAAGTTTCTCAGAAATAGTAGAGAAGTTTGATGCACCTGTTGTTTTAAGTGGGGGAGTGGCATATAACTCTCACTTTCAAAGAGCTTTGAATGTTGAATATATAACTAATGAGTTAGTTCCGGCAGGAGATAACGGTATTAGTTTAGGACAGCTTTATTCCTTAAAAACATTGGAGGAATTATAATGTCATATAAACATATTAATAATAATAAAAAAATAAATAAATTAAATAAATTAATAAATAAAATATAAAATAAAATAATGTTATGTATATTATGTATATATTGAAATAAAGGGGGAGCGTTATGATAGTTAGAAGAGAGGATGGTGCTGGTGGAAAATACATGTCAGAATTTCTTAAAGAGCATATTTTTTCATTTTTCGATTCAAAAATTTGTGAAATTTCTCTTTCTGAAATGGAAGATTCAACTGATTTTCACTCAGATTTTGTGCTAACAACAGATTCTTACACTGCCTTTCCTCCAATATTCAAGGGAGGAAGCATAGGTAAATTGGCGATATGTGGAACTGCGAATGACCTGGCAGTTATGGGGGCCGAACCTAAATATCTCGCTTTATCACTAATCATTCAGGAGGGATTTGCTATTAGTGATCTTAGAAAAATAATAAGAGATATGAGGGATGCTATGGATTTAATAGATCTGGAGATCATAACTGGTGATACAAAAGTTGTTGATTCTAACATAGGTTTATTTATAAATACATCTGGTATAGGGAGAAGAAATAGTTTTTTAGAGAAAAACCTCGAAACTGTAAGAAATTTTAGAGAGTATCCATGGAGGTGGGTCAGAGATTGTGGACTTAACGATGGAGATGTAATTATAGTTAGCGGTAACATAGCTGAGCATGGATTAACAATGCTTTTGGCAAGAGAGAGTATAGATTTTGAGATAGATGTAAAATCAGATGTATTTCCTGTATGGGTTTTTGTTAAGGAGGCTTTAAAAATTGGTGGGATAACCGCTATGAAAGATCCAACGAGAGGAGGGATTTCAGCTTGTTTAAATGAAATGGCTGAAAAGAGCGGGGTAGGTATTTTAATTGATGAGAAGAGGGTTCCTGTAAGAGAAGATGTAAGAGCTGTTTGTGATGCTTTGGGTATCGATGTGTTCTCAATGGCTAATGAAGGTAAGGTTGTTTTTGGAGTTATACCAGATATGGCAGAAGATGT
>WAJX01000098.1 GCA_015523665.1 Ferroglobus sp. | reverse complement strand
GGATGAACAGGAGCAGGTTATCACTGATATTGCTTCTGGCAAGATAAATCGAGAGGCCTTTACAGAGTGGATTCGATCACATATTGTACCAAAGCAGAGCTAAAGTAATAAGAAGCCCTATTGCATGAACGAGCAGGCATGAACATTTAATTTGTGGCAATTTAACAGGAGGGTTTTGCTGAGAGTCCCAGATGGGAAGATAAAAATGCAGACAAATCAAGGGATTAGGCTGTGGCTCCCCGGGCGTTACGCTCAGCAAAACTTTCTGACCCACAGCCTGAGATTTTGTTCGTTCAATACTAAAACATTGAAGCCTTTAATAGTTTGCTTTTGATGATTGTCAAGGTGATATGGACGATGTAGATTCAAGGTTTTACCTTTTTAGAAACTTTTAGAAGTAACCCTGTAGTTTAAGGACGGTTTGTTATACCTGAAGACATAAGAAAACGGTATTAATTACTTCTACTTAGATGGGGATTTGATTGAGTATAAAATTTGAGGTAAAATAGAGATAAAGGAGGTAATCTTGTCAAAGACAACTACTGAAAAGATAGATCCCGAAAACTATATCCTTGCGGTACTTTCGCCAGAAGATAGACTTGATGCTGCCTTTAAAATAGCAAGGGAGGCTTTCAGGAAGACCAAGCTGACCATGAAGGATATAGAAAAGGCTGTTAAATCTATAAGGAGAAAGACTTACGAAGAGAAAAAATAAGGTAGTTATTGATACAAGTGTTCTCATTTCAGCCTTTGTTTTCGGTGGAATCCCACAAAAAGCGGTAGAAAAGGCTTTTTCTGAAGCAGATATTTATACTTCCCCAGAAATCCTCAAGGAGTATCGTGATGTTCCTCTTGCACTTAAATCTGCCGGGAAAATTACCCATAAACAGCTAAAGGCTTTAATTTCCGGTATTGCAACCTGTGTAACCAAGGCTAAGATCGTTTATCCCAAGAAGAAACTCCGGATATGTAGAGACCCTGCAGATAATATGCTACTGGAATGTTGTCTTGCAGCAAAAGCAGATTTTCTTATAACCGGTGATAAGGATTTGCTGGAGATTAGAGATTTACCATTTAGCCTAAAAATACTTACTCCGAGAGATTTTGTTGAGGGAACCAATATTTAATCCCTATTGAATGTGCATATTCAAAGAAAGAAGCAATAATTCCAAGACTGGCTATTCATTAAGTATTCTGATGGAGTGGAAGAGATCGTTGCACTCGGTGATTTAATAGTCATTAAAAAGTCTTTTGCCAGTCTTCTTAATAGTTCTATTTCAAACTCTATATTCAGTGAATATTTTTGCCTCTGGAAGTTAGGTAATTTTTATTAAATTACTGACATGAATTTTGAGCTAAAAGGAATATTTCAGAGAGAAAAATTATGACCAAATACGAAAGATTGATTTTCGTTCTGATATTTATTATCATTTATTAACAATGAATGATAATAAGAAATATGTAGATTCGGCAATGGACAAATGGTTAATCCTTGAACAGATTACACAATATTTACAGATAAGCACTTCTTCCATTTATAAAATGTTTCAAAAAGGTAAAATTCCTGCTTATAAAGTGGAAAGATAATGGAGGTTAAGGATTAAAAAAGGAATAAAAAGAAATGAAATTAAATAACTCAGAAAAAAAATTGAGAAGAAAGATTATTCAGGTATTAAAAGAACAGGGCTTTAAAATAAATCCTCATGTGAGACCTTCTGGGTGTAGTAAAGCAACATATCGTCAGATTCAACGTAAAGCAAGGCTTGAACAGCTTGCTATCCACAAAAAATTTTTACAGGAAAACTTAAGTAAGGTGAAAAAATACTGTATAGATGGAAAAGATATTGATCCATATAAAATTTCTTTAGAACTAAGAGAAGTATTATCAGGAAGTTTGGAAGAAATTCTATTCAGATGGTGGAATCTAATCTGGTGGAGTATACCTTATCAACACGCTTATGGACGTCAAATGAGATTTCTTTTATGGGATGTGACACATGATATGCCTTTTGGTTTAATACTACTACAAAGTCCTGTTTTAAAAATGAGTGTTAGGGATAGATATCTTGAAATTCCAAAAGAAGAATTAGATCTATGGGTGAATAAATCTATGCACGCTCAAAGGGTGGGAGCTTTACCGCCGTATAATGAGATTTTAGGTGGCAAAATGGTTGCACTTGCTTTGACCGCAAATGAAATTAGAGAAACTTACAGAAAAAAATACAATTCTTCTAAAACTATTCTTAAGGGTAGAATTATTGAACCTGATTTATTGTTTATTACCACCACAAGTGCTTTTGGGAGAAGTAGCTTATATAATCGTCTAAAATATAATGGCGAGATAGTGGCTGAATGCTTAGGATATACTAAAGGATCGGGAACTTTTCATATCCCTGAAGCGCTTTATCTTGAAATACTTGAATTCTTAGCTAAGAAAGGTGTTGATACATCCCGTGGTTATGGTCATGGTCCTTCAAGGAAACTTAAACTCATAAGCATTGCTTTTAGATATCTTAACATACGATATTATGAATATCATGGTATTCAAAGAGAATTTTATCTATTTCCGCTTGTTAAAAATCTTAAGGAGGTAATAGAGAAAAAAGAAAAACCTATTTATATAAACCGTCCATTTAATAAATTGGTTGATTACTGGAAAAAACGATGGGCGATACCACGTGCAGAACGGAAACTGAAATGGAAAAAATTTAAAGCAGAACAATTTTTTGAAAATGTTGAAAAGACCTTAGAGCAAACGGGATAAGGTTATGGATAGTAAGTTTAGTGAATTGATAGAAAAGAGAAAAAGATGGGTAGAAAGTTCAAGAGAGAATAGATTTGATTTTGAAGAAATACTCGCTGGATTATACAACGATCCTTCTCATTTTATCTATGAATTATTACAAAACGCAGAAGATGCAGCCAAATTAGCTAACCGTACAAGTAAAGCAAGATTTGAACTATTCGATAATAGATTAGATTTTTATCATACTGGAAAAGATTTTGATCTTGATGATATAGATGGTGTTACAGGAATTGGCATTTCCAAGAAAAAAGATGATTTGAATTTGATAGGAAAATTTGGTGTCGGTTTTAAATCTGTATTTGCTATAACTGAAACACCTTATATCTATTCTGGAGAATATAAAATAAAAATTGAAGATTTTGTGGTTCCTATACCTATTGAGGATGGTGAAAAAATAAATGGAACTTTAATTAAGTTGCCGTTTAATCATAGAAACCGCTCTCCTGAAGAAATTTTTGAACTTACTTCAAAGCGGTTAGAAAATCTCGGCTTAAAGACAATGCTATTTTTAAGATATATTGTGGGGATACAATGGAGAACACCCTCCAAAAGTGGTCATTACTTAAAAGAAATTTTTCAGATTCAACATAATGTCAGGAAAGTAACGGCAAAATCTTCAACTAAAATTGAACAATATTTAATAATTGAAAAGCCAATTGAAATTCAAGGTAAGCCTTTGAAGGTTGAAGTGGCTTATAAATTAAGTAAAGACAAATCTGGCAAGGAAATCATTATTCCAGAACCTGATTCAAAGTTGGTTGTGTATTTTCCAACAGAGAAAGTTACCTATCTAAACTTTGTAATTCAAGGTCCATACAAAACAACTCCCAATCGTGAAAATATTCCTTTGGAAGATGAACAAAACAGAGCAATTCTTGAAGAAACAGCTAATCTGGTAGCTGAAAGTTTATTAATTATTAAAGAATTGGGTTATCTTGATGTGAATTTTTTGAATATCTTACCTATCAGACCTGAGCACAAAGAAAAGGAACTGATTTATTCGGTAATATACGATAAAGTCAAAGAGAAACTCTCCACGGATAAATTATTACCTACGCATGATAATAAATATGCAAAAGCAAATGAGGTCTTATTAGCACGAGGAAAAGAATTAACAGAATTTTTGGATAGTGATGATATTCATCTGCTTTTTAAAAGAAAATATTGGTTAGATACAAATATCACGCAAGATAAGACCCCTGAACTAAGAAATTATCTTATAAGAGAACTTGATATTCCTGAAGTTGATTTTGAAAGTTTTGCAAGAAGAATAACTGCTGAATTTTTGGAGAGAAAATCTGACGATTGGATGATCGATTTTTATACTAAATTATTGGACCAGCAAACTTTATGGAGCGAAAGGTCATCCCGAAAAGTTATTTTGAGAACCAAACCAATTATTAGATTAGAAAATGGTGAGCATATCTCTCCCTATAATGGAAATGGAGAAATCCAAGTATATTTACCAGGAGATACAAAATCTAAATATAAAACTGTAAAGCGTAGTCTTACACAAAATGAAAATGCTTTAAAATTCTTAAAGGAATTAGGATTAAGAAAACCTGATATATTTGCAGAAATAAAAGAATTTATTATTCCCAAATATCAAGTTGAAAGTCCCGCCAAAGACAGTGAATATTTTGAAGACTTAAATAAACTCTTGAAAGCACATAAAAAACTGCCAGAGAAAGATAAAAAAGAACTATTAGAACGTCTTTCGAACGTTTCTTTTATTGATGCAGTCAAAAGCGATACTGGAGAATCTTCTTTACGCAAACCTTCAGAGGTGTATTTGAAGAATGACAATTTAATTAAATATTTTGAGGGATATACTGTTTGGTTTGTATCAGATGAACTTTATAAAAAATTTGGACAGGAATTGGATATATTCCTTAAAGAAGTAGGTGTGGAAGATAAGCCAAGAAGGGTTGAAATCTCTGGTAATTTAACTGAACAAGAAAAGGCTAAATTACGAGAGTTTCAAGGATGCACCTACGATATTTATCAAAAAGATTATGATTATGAAGGGTTAGACAATCTTATTAATAACATTACACCGGAAAAATCTTACCTGCTTTGGAAATTTTTACTTGACAGTATTAAAAATTTAAATACTTGGGAGGCAAGAAACTTTTTTCAAGGTGAATACTGCTGGTTTTACTATTATGAGCGATATAGTCATTTTGAGGCTAAGTTTCTAAAAACGCTAAAAGGACATGCTTGGTTAATAGATAAAAATAATAACTTTCGGAGAACTTCTGAAATTTCTTTTTCTGAACTATCAGATTCGTATATAAAAAACAGTACAAATATAGATATTTTACAAAAAGTTCTCAATTTCAAGCCTGAACTCATTGATCAATTGCCAGAACAAGATAAAAGAATTTTGGAAATAAGCAGGCAACATAATCTAACTCCTGAACAATTAGAACAAATGATACAAAATTCTCATGTAGACATGAAAAAGGAAACGCAAAAAGAAGGAGATGAAAAGGATTGGACGCCTGAATGCGAACCAGAAGACGCCATTAAGAGAATAGTGGATTATAAGCCAGAAAAAATAACGATTTCTGATTTGACAGAACAAGAAGGCTCAAAATCTCTTGTTCAAGAAGAAGTTATAAATGAAAAAGATCAAAGTAATAGAGACGAAAAGCAAAGTGAAAAGACCAAAAAAATTGATACTAAATCAATAGGTAGCTGGGGAGAGAAATATGTTTTTGAGACTTTAAAAGAAGAATATCAAAATCATGGTGAACTATCTGAAACTGATTACGGTTTTAAAGTGAAAATTTCAGATAGCAAAGAGTTTGAAATTGTATGGCTAAATAAATATCAAGATAAAGGAAAAGGATATGATTTCGTTATTAAAAAGAATAAAGAAGAGATTCAATATATTGAAGTCAAGACAAAAACGCATGAAAATGATGAGTTAATAGAAGTTACTGGAACACAATGGGAATTCGCAAGAAGTTTGTATGACAAAAAGGAAGGAGATAAATATTTCTTTTTTGTAGTTATTAATGCAGGCACTAAGGAAAAAGCATGGGTAAGAAAGATACAAAATCCAATTAAACTCTGGAAAGAAGGAAAACTTTATGCACATCCAGTTAATTTTAAACTATAAAGGGTTGTAAGATGGAAAAAATTGAACAACCTTTTTCAGAATTACCTGAGGCTCTGGTAGAAGAGATACTTGCTAAAAGCGAAGAAATAGGAAGTTCTCTGTATGAATCTTTTAAGGAAATCCAGAAAAAAAAAGAGGATATACGAAATCAATTATTAACCAAAGGATTTTTAAAAAGAGATAGCGAAGTAGGTTATCCTGCTATTCCAACTACCTGTGGAATAGATGGTTCTTATGCTGTAGAGAGGCTTCTATCCATTGATTTTGTTGCCTGTGCAGCAGTAGCAATAGAAGGATTAACTCCTCCTTCTGAAAAAAGACACTGGGAGAAACCCCACCATAGAGTTTTTATTGGACCTGAAAAACATAATCCTGAATCCACTAGTATTATCAGAGGTTTGATGATGGAAATGGAAATTGAGCTTGCTGTAAAAGCCCCGCATGACATTGTCTTTTTGGATGGTTCACTTACAACACCTCTTATTTATATGAACCAGGCTATTAACAAAATAGTTGAATCCAAAGGGACTAAACTTTCTAAAGAAGTTATAGATAGACTTGATGAGTTTCTAACTACTTATCAAACTATATTAGAAGCCAAAAGAAGCGATAAGCTATGGGCTGGAATTCCTAAATATACCACCAAAAGGGAATTAGGTGAAAAATTCAGTTGGCCTGCTCACTATGATGATAGGGCTGTTTTGACCACTATTTTATATCCGGGAGAATTTACACATCCAATACCTTTAACTCCTCCATTACAACCATGGCATTTAAAACTTCCCACGGGTGATATAGATCGTGAATTCGATGATATATTAAGAAGAGTGCATGTTATGTATTATAAACCTCACAAATGGACACCTGCACTTAGAGTAGAAATAGCCCCTTCTATAGCCACTAATAATTCAAGAATTGCTATTTTACTTCAAGGACTTAAATATCAATGTGGAACCCCAGGAATTCTTGAACCCTATCCTCTTTATATAGCAGACCGGATGGTTAAACATCTGAGAAAAGCCATCCCGGCTTTCAGACAAACTGCTACCAAAAAGATGACAGAATTACATACAGGAGATATAGGTGAAATATTTTTTAGTATGCATGGATATAGGACAGAAAGTGGGAGGTAAATATGAGTATGGAAGAATTAATTAGTAATGCAGAGAAAATAGGGACAATTGGTTCTCCCTCTTCCACAGGAGAATTGTCCTTGGATATTATGGGAACTGCTGTTAAGAAAAAACTGGTAGGAGAACTTGTATTTTTTGAATTTTCTCAAGATGGAAAACCTCATTATGCTTTAGGACAAATAACGGAAGTCCAACTTAAAAATATATGGCTTGAAGACCCTACAATGCGTTCTCTTGCAAGACAAAGAGGACAAGTTAATCCAGTAAGTGGCGAACAGGATACCCATTTGGGACAAATGACTGTAAGTGCAGTATTTGCTGATGAAGGAGATAGATTTGAACCCAGCATCTTAGGCACTGTGCCACCTACAGGAACATTTATTAAGTTAGCTACTGATGAGATATTAGAAAAACTTTTAGAAATGTATCAAGAAGTAATTTTCTATTTGGGCCATGTTTATGGTTCCACGCCTAAACTTCCTTTATGGTTCAAACATTTTTCATCAGGTCCATATGGAGCAGGCGAAGCCTATCATATAGGTATTTTTGGTAAGACAGGTTCAGGTAAGTCTGTTTTAGCTAAAATGATATTGCTTGCTTATGCAAGATACAAAGAGATGGCAATATTTGTGATAGATCCTCAAGGTGAATTCAGCAAAGATGCAAGAGGAGAATTAAGGGCCGAAGGGTTTCCTTTAAATTTGAACAATGTGCTTTCAGTATTAGGTAAAGAAGTACTAATCAAAAGTGTAAGAGAACTGATATTGGATAGATGGGATTTATTCAGCGAAATACTATATGAATCACCCTTTTTTGAAAGATTAACGATTCCTAAAGGAGAAAATAGAAGAATTGCTTCTGAAGTTTTAAGCGATGAACTTCCTAAAAAGAAAATTAAATTACAAGAACTTTATAAAAGAGAATCATTTGAAAAAGCGTGGGAGATCCTAAATGATCCTCGTATTCAAGAAATCATATACAAATCAGCAGGATCAAGAGAAAGGTTTAAACGGGCTTGTGAGAGCGCAGACAAAAATGAGTTTTTTGGCTATTGGGCGCCTGTGGCTGAACTATTCAGAAAAGATAGAAAAAATGCCATAAGCGTAGATGATTTAATAAAGAAAACATTTGAAATTCCACAAAATACACTTTTTGAAATAAATAGACCCGTTGTAATTATTGATTTGTCAAGGGAAATGGCATCAGGCTTGTTCTGGAATGATACGATTCAAGCATTAGTGATAAAAAGATTATTAGATGGGTTAACCTATTCTGCTGAAAGGGCTTATAGAGAAAACAGATCCTTAAACACACTCGTTATATTGGATGAAGCTCATAGATTAGCTCCACGTGAAAAAGTAGAAAACGAAAAACAAGAAAGTGTGCGAATTTCTTTACTTGATGCTGTAAGGACTACAAGAAAATATGGTCTTGGTTGGATGTTTATCAGTCAAACATTATCAAGTCTTCATAAAGAGATTATAGGTCAGCTTAGGATTTTCTTCTTTGGTTTTGGATTGGCCTTAGGGACAGAATTTCAAGCTTTAAGAGAAATTATTGGAGGAGATCCAAACGCTCTTAAATTATATCAATCATTCCGTGATCCTCATAGTTCCTTTGACATCTCTTCCCGGCAATATGCATTTATGACTGTAGGACCTGTTTCACCTCTATCTTTCGCTGGAACCCCTCTCTTTCTAACCGCTTTCAATACACCTAATGAATTTTTAGAAGTAAACCATCTATCAGAAAAAAAAGGCTAAAATACGATGTGAAAATATACAAAGGGTATATTCAGATAACAAAGTTGAAAAAACTACAATTCTCTTGAACCTATAAAAAAGTCTGATGACTTATATTTATGCTAATAAGTATGAAGGACTGGAGGTATATGATATTCGAAAGGATACTTGATACCTAGCACTGTTTTGAATTGTCCCGAATACAAAAGGTTTATTAAAGATATTTAAACTTGGAAATATTGACGAAGTTAGCAAAGATATAAGGAAAGCTATTAGAGATAACTTAAGCCACGGGTAGCAATGAAATCTTAAAAGAACAGCTCTATCGAAATACAAAATTAGATTTGTAGTTTATATATAAAAATTGTTTGTGCCATCAAAATGGCTCCCCTACTTAAAGGCTTATACAAAATACTTTCCCTCTGTTTTTGAATTAGTAAAAACAAGAAAAAGAAACGGGAGATACTCAATCTCCATAGGTAAGTTAATCAATGAGTGACTCCCACCTCCAGTCTTGATATTTAGATT
>WAJX01000097.1 GCA_015523665.1 Ferroglobus sp. | reverse complement strand
CAACAAAATCGTTTATAAATTTCCTTTTAAATTCTTCATAACTGCCTATCCCTCTTAGAGTCAATTTAACTTTAGCGTTTGTGTATATCCTTTTTAATGAATCTTCGTTAAAAATGTTTACATGACATGGAGTTGAAATAATTGATGTACTCTCGGCATTTATATTTAATGCAATGGCTCCTCCAAGACTAAAGCCAATTACATGCACTCTGTTAAACTCGTTTGCTATTAATTGAAGGTCTTCAACCCAATTGAGAAGTCTAAAATCTCCAGAACTTTTTCCGGTTCCAGAAAAATCGAAAATAATAGAAGGTAAACCTTTTAACGCAAAATATCTGGACAGATCATTATAGTTTTTTTCAATTACTGAAGCGCGTTCAAATGGCAAGCCATGACAGATTATAACCGCTTCCTCAACATTCAATCTTGAATATACTCTCCCAAGGGTTTGATCTATTTTCATCTAAGCCCTACTAGGCTTTCTAGTTCGTTTAAATCTCTTTCAAGTTTTCTCATTTCTTCTCTCTTCTTTTCAACTAACTCTGCGACTATATCCTTTATATCCAGTGTTAGCTTATAACTCTTAAACGGTCTACCCTTACCTTTTTTCTTTATTTCTCGATCTTTTATCCAACCAGTCTCTTTCAACTCCTTCATTGCTATACTTACTTCTGGTTGTCTTAAGTTGGCAGCCCTTTCAATATCTCTCGAGACTGCTTCACCAACTTTCGAGAGATATACAACAACTCTCGCTATATTCTTGTTTAATCCTGCCTCAGATAAGAGTTCTATAAGCCTTTCATCTTTTTCGGACATTTCCATAATATCACCAAGAGTAATATAGTAAAAAGGATATAAATATTTTACCATTTACTTAAAAGAATACATAGAAATCAGTTGAACAAAATACAATATAGATATCATTTAATATTTAATCTTTAAAAATTGACTAAATCTAAAAGTAACAAGAAAGAATTATATGGTGTTTGAGAGAGAAGGCATTATGATTGTTATATCACTTGGAGGATCAGTAGTTTTTGATACGTTAGATTCTAAAAAAATAAGAGAATATGCTGAAGTTTTTTCAGATGTTGATGATAAAGTTTTCATAGTTGTTGGTGGTGGAAAAATTGCAAGAGATTATATTAGATGTATGAGGGAATTAAATGCAGATGAGACGAGTTGCGATTACATTGGTATTGAGGTAACAAGGCTAAATGCAATGCTATTTAGTTATGCAATTAAAAAAGCACCAAAATTAATACCAAAAGACTTTAGAGAGGCTTATGAACTTATAAAAACTCATGATATTGTTGTCATGGGCGGAACTTTCCCAGGACATACGACTGATGCGACTTCTGCAATGTTAGCTGAATATGTGAATGCAAAAACATTATTTATCGCCACTTCTGTTGATGGAGTTTATTCAGATGATCCAATGGTTAATCCAAAGGCTGTAAAATACGAAAAATTAACTCCGGGTGAGCTTGTTGAGATAGTCTCAAAATCAAAAGCTAAGGCAGGAATTAGTAGTGTTGTGGATATTTTGGCTGCTAAAATTATTGAAAGGAGTAGTATAAGGACGATTGTATTTAAAGGAAGTGTGGAAAATATTAAAAAGGTTTTAAAAGGAGAAAAAATTGGGACTTTAATAGAACGATAATAATCTGGTATTTTTATGATATAAAATAAATAATATGGGCCAATTATGGCTAATATTAATATAATTAATAATTATGAAATAATTAAAAATAACTAATTAAACTTTCCAATCCTCTCTTTTCTTTTCTTCATCTTTACTCTTCTCTTTCATTCTGTTATACAAGAAAAGTATTATCCCTGAAAAAATTAATATTAGGCCGAGTATTAAAAAAGTGAAAGTGGTATTATCACTTTTTACATCTAATTGTTGAATTTCTTGTATTTGAAAACTAATTTTAACTTTTTCTCCTTTTTCTAAGTTTGTTACCGCGTATACGTTATATGTATTATTCCCCAATTGTTGCGAACCAAAACTCGTTAAAACTGATGAAATTGCTAAGATATTAATTGGTGTTAAAACTGTTACTTGCTTTGTTGGTAAATCAAAATATAGAGAGATGTTATCACTCTTTAGGAGGTAGTAATATCCAACTTGAGCTGTCGAATTTGCTGGAATTGTAAAATTTTTGAGTATAATCTTATCAGCTTTTTGCGTAGCGATTTCGGCAAAATTACTTGGGATTACAGTGTAATTATCAATTCCAGTGGGGATAGTCTTAATTAAGTCTCCTCTAAAATATTTAGATGCGTTGTTTTTTATAACATCTATCTCCATAATAACAAATCTTGAATTTGCTATTCCAACGATGATGTGTGCATTTACAACTTCAAGGTTCTTTAAGTCTGAAGTTGTTGAAAAATCGATCATAAGTCTAGTTTCGTTTGGTATATCAATAGTGGAGATCGATCGCATATTGTTATAATCTGCAACTACATGGTATCTACCATATGTGAGATTTTCGATTGTTATACTCTCATTTTTTATTGTAAAATTTTTTTGAAAATCCTCACTGAATATCGTTATGTGGACTTCTCCACCTTTATATCCATTTATAAATATTTCCAAACTTCCTTTTTCAATTTTTTCAGCTATAATGGGTTGTATTAGGATTATGAATGATAGGGCTATAATGAAAATTCTCATCTTAGCCATCATGAATATGAGAGTATAAAAATTTTTGGCCAACCTTAAATATTATCTCTTAAAATACTTAATCGTTTGAGCTGAAGTTCATTTTCATTATGTATCTTTCTATCTGTACTTTCTATTTGTATCTTCCTATTTTTAAATTTTTTGTTTTTATATTGTTATTTAATAAAATTTTTTAACACTAATCTGTTAAAAATGTAGATTTACTCGAGATTATAATGGCTGTATATTTTTATTTTATTTAGAACTTAGTGATGTTGTGGTTAAATGGTGTTATATGTTGTCAATTGACGACATCATAATGTGATAAATAATATAATAATATTATTTTATTATTTAATTTATTTTATTAGTTTTATTGTTGATATATTAAGTTTAATTGTTATATTAGTTATATTATTAACCTACTATTATTAACTTTATTAGATGTGAGGTAGGAAAAGTAGTTGTATTTCTCTACATTTGGATCAGCTAAAATAAATGATGATACCAAAATTTTAATTAATCTTTCAGTCTTTTTTACCCCATGAGAAGATTTGCGGTTTTCCCATTTTTAACTCCAATTTTAACTTTGATTTTAATTTTAATCTTTATGTCATCAATTCTCTTGATTATACCTCTGTCATCAGCTCAGCTTATTGTTAAGGAAGTTAAAATGAATCCGGAGATAATATTTCCTGGAGAGAATGTTGATTGTAAACTTGTAATAGAGAATGTTGGTAATACTGCTGAAAAGATCACTTCTATAATTTTTTATTCTAATGCGGTAAAGCCGAAATCTGAACTTAAAATTGGTACAATACCCCCTCTTTCTACTTATGAATTTCCTTTTACTTTTAAAGCCGAAAAATCTGGGAGGTATATAGTTAGCGTGAAAATCTCGAGTGAGAATTCTAGCTTATACTATTACATACCTTTTAATGTGGAGGATAAATTACCAGAGTTAATATTACTAAACGATAAGATCGTTTTAGGGGAGTTGAATAGAATTAAAGTCAAGATAGATACTGATATTAACGTTTACATAGAACCACTCTTCAATGCAACCCCAAAAACAGTTTATGGTAATGGAGGAGAATTTCTCTTTTATCCTAAGAAAAGAATACCTTTAAAATTCAAAATCTATTTTTACAATGGTAGAAACTATCACGAATATATCCAAACGTTTAATCCACGATGGGAGGAGAGTAAAGGTGTTTTCATACGAATAAAATCTCCTGAAAATGCCTATCTATTTGATGCAGTCCCCATAAATATTGAGATAACAAACCTTAAGAATAACACGATATTTAAGATATCGATTAGTAGCGAAGATGAGGGAATACAAAAATTGGAACTTGCAAAACTCGATAGTGGAGAGTCAGCAAATCTTACGACGTATTATACTCCAATATCTCCTGGAATTAAAGTTATAAATCTTAAAATAATGTATGAAGATTTAGCAAAGTATATTGAGAGTAGGAAAGTTGTGATAAACGTCTCTAAAAAACCGTACTTAGATTTATGTAGTTATGAATTTGAAAAAGGAGTAATTAGTGGTGAAATATGCAATCTTGGATTTACTGAAGCTAAGAATGTTATTGTTAGTGTGGGAAGTGTTAAAAGCTTTATAGGAACGATTTCACCAAACGATTATGAAACGTTTGAATTGAGCTTAAAGAATGAGAGTGTTGATAAACTCGGCATAGAATGGATGAACAAAGCAGGAAAATCACTGAAACTTGAGAAGGAGATTCCCATAAGAGAAGTTAAGATAGAAGTTAAGAGTAGTAACACTCCCATAATAATTTCAGCCGTAATTGCGATAATAGTGGTGGGAATTGTCTTCTTTATTTTGATGAGAAGATTTTGATGATAAGATGAAAGCTAAAGCTTATGAGATAGTTAGGCTGAAAAATGTCACGAAAGTCTATAAAATTGGATATTATGAAGTAGTAGCTCTTAATGATGTTAGCTTAGAAATAAAAGATGGTGAGTTTATAGCTGTTATGGGCCCTTCTGGTAGTGGAAAGTCAACACTATTGAACATCATAGGTTGTTTGGATAAGCCAACATCTGGAGAAGTATTCATAAATGGTGTTTCTACAAAAAAATTAAGTGAAAAAAAACTTACTGAGCTTAGAAGAGATACCATAGGTTTTGTATTCCAACAATATAATCTCATTCCAACTCTTACAGCGAGAGAAAATATAGAGTTGCCCATGATTTTTAAAGGAATGGATGAAAGAGAACGAGAGAATAGAGTTAGAGAGATACTTGAAATGTTAACTCTTGAAAATCTTGCAGATAGAAAGCCAATGGAACTGAGTGGAGGGCAACAACAGAAAGTTGCAATTGCGAGAGCTTTAGCGAATGAACCGAAAATTTTACTCTGTGATGAACCTACAGGAAATTTAGATAGTAGGAGTGGACATGAGATAATGGAAACAATAAAGATGTTGAACAGAGAGGAGGGTATGACAGTTATACTTGTAACTCACGATGAATCTCTTAAGAAATATGCTGAGAGAGTGATTAGATTGAGAGATGGGAGGATAGTGGATGTATCTTCAACTGGCAATTAGAAATTTAAGAAGAGTTAAAGTTAGAAGTGCACTTGCTATGTTGGGCATAATCATTGGAGTTACTGCAGTCTCATCTATAGGAATCTTTGGAGAAAATTTAAAGAGAGTAGTTTTAGAGAATTTTCAGGATATGGTAAATGAGGTTATAATCCTCCCATCAACAACAAACGGATATGATAGCATAGACGAGAAAACGTTATCAAAAATTGGTAAGAGCATTTATATAAGTGAATTAATCCCTGTGAAATCTAAAACAGCAAAAATAGAAGGGGAAAAAAGCACATATGCAATCGTTTATGGACTTAACGAAAGAGATGTTGAAGAACTTTTTAAAGCTGAAAAGGGTAAGATAAGTTTAAAAAGAAAATGTGTAGTTGGAAACACTCTTGCTAAAAGATTGGATATAAGAGTTGGGGATAGATTGAGGATCGGGAATAAGGAATATAAAGTTTCAGCAATATTGGAAAGAGAAGGAGCTAGATTTGATATCAATCCGAATAATGCTGTTATAGTCTCATTACAAGAATTTTCGGATAACTTTAATTTAGAATACTCGATGTTAATAGTTAAGGTTAAAAACGTTGATGAGATAGAAAATTTTAAGAAATTCGTTGAGAGGAGTGTAAATTATAAAGTGAAAAAAGTAGAGGTTTTTGAGCTTAAATCTATAATTGAAAGAATTAATCGAGCTTTTAATCAAGTGAATTTATTTTTGATGGCTATAGCTGCTGTATCGTTATTGGTTGCTGGAGTAAGCATCCTTAATATAATGTTGATGTCCACTATTGAGAGAACAAAGGAGATAGGAGTTATGAGAGCTATCGGAGCTTTTAGGGAATCAATCCTTAAAATATTTCTTTTGGAGTCGTTAATACTTGGTATATCTGGTAGTGTTATTGGTGGGATTTTAAGCTTGGGAGGTGGTTATTTAATTACATCTCTCATAATCCACAGAAGTGGAGACATCTTAAATCTGTCATCTCTTCTTTATATGGCTGAGGGAATGTTTTTTGGAACTTTAACTTCATTGATAAGTGGTTTGTATCCTGCGTATAGAGCTAGTAAACTTGAACCAATAGAAGCACTCAGATATGAGTGATTAAAAACAATAATATGTACTAATATATATTAATAAATGATATTTAAATTATCTAATATTTAATAAATTTGTTTAAATTATTTAAATAAATATCTCTTTTGGTATAAAAACATTTTCGGATGGTTTATTGACTATTTTAACAAATAAAACCTCTCCAAAATTCTCCCAAATTTTTTTGAGTTCATTTACGTCATTTCCAAAAGCTATGTAAGCGGTTCCATTACCAGAAAGACCAGCGGAGACGTCTAAATCCTTCGAAACCAAAATAGGTTCTAATGGCAATTCAAAAGAACTACAATAGTACAATGAATTTAAATACATAGCTTCCTTGTATTTTCCATCCAAGGCTAATAAAAATGCTTTTTCAACCAATTCTTTCCCAGATTTTTTTAGCTCAACTTTTTTCCTATTCCATTCAGGTATGAGGATTATCGCTTTTCCTTCTAAGTTTTCAATTTTAAACAACTTCATCTTCTTGTTATCGCTGAAGTTAATACCTCCAAGTAATGATGCTGATGCATCATCAAAAGCTCCAGTATAGCTTATCCCAGCTTCGAGACTCACTCTTGAGTTTGTCTTTAGTATTCTGTAAGCATTGAGAACTTCACCTCTCTCTTTAAATCCAGCACAGATTAAAGCGTTAACAAAAGCACTACTACCTCCAAGCCCCATCCCTTTTGGAATTTCCGAATCAACTTCTACAACAGCTTTTAAACCTAAAGAACTTAGGATCTTATTAACAACGAAGTTTGCCTTCTCGTCATCAACTCCATGTATGTAGCTGGTCTTTATATTCTCATCTACTTCGATTTTGACTTCTGTTTTTAATGATATACCAAATGCACAACCTTTAAAAGTGGCTAGTGCATTAACTACAGTTCCAGCTCCATAAGCTTTAGCCTTCATATACTTCCATTGAGATTTAGAGATAAAATTTTAAAAACTTTCTTTGATTTATGTTTAGTATGATAATTTAGAATAATAATATAATAATTTGTATATTTATTTATTCTTATTTATATATTATGAATTATAAATTATAGTAGATTATATACTATTT
>WAJX01000096.1 GCA_015523665.1 Ferroglobus sp. | reverse complement strand
TCAGGGTCAGATCCCCTCCTTCGGATTTTGCCCTTAGCACCTTTATAAGCTCCATCACAACCACCCGAATTCGGAGATTATTTTGAATCTCTTATTGCTGATATTGAATTCCTCATAAAAAACAGGCTCAGCAAGTTTCACGATGAAGTCAAATCCAGTGTATATGATAGTCTCGAATTCAACCTTTCTTTCTGTTTTTTTGGTTATTTCTGCTTTATTGCGAACGATCGTGCCATTATTGCAAAACGCAACAAAAACGGGTATGGAATATACTGGATATTTTGGGTTCTTTATTGGAAATTCGACTTTTTCACCACTTTTTTCTGCCATTCTCTTGATATATGTCGGAAAAGTTAGCCAAAGTGATTTTTTTGCGATTTTTTCGTTTACAGACTCGATATTTCTATAAATTTTTCTAATAAAAATTACATCCTCGCTCCTGCCAAGTGATAAAGTTTTATTTGGAGATTTTAGAGCTTCATGTATTTCGTCGAGTAGCTTTTCTTCTCCCCTGATAAAGATGTAGAGATGTCCATTAAAAAACTCCTGTTGATAGACTGGTGTTCTTTGCGATTTCAATCCCTTATTGTAGAGGGGCAAATCCTGATTCCACAAAACGACCTTTCCGTTGTATTTAGTTATATCAATGTCACCCTTTATGAGATTCTGGTAATTCCAGAATACACTTTCAAAACCGCCGTGGACACTAATTTTTAGTTTCCAGAAGGCTGGATCATAGTATCTTCCTGTAGCATTCTGAAGCATTCCAACGATTGTCGATTTAGGAGGCAAAGGGTACGTTTGAGCATAATAAAAGGTAAAAGGATTTCTATACTGAGCGAAAGGCTGGAATATTTCGACAAATAAAGTTTCCTCATTCACCATTTTGTCCTCCTACCTCCTCATTTTTCGTTACAATTTTACATTCGATGCTTGGGTCGTAGAAAACTTTCACAGACTCAAGGTCATTTTTGCCTTCTTGGAATATTTGATCTACGAAGTTAATTACTCCTTTTTCAGTTAACTCTTCTTTTTCTGCATCTATTTTTATCTCAAACAACGGCTTTTTACTCTTGGAAACCCTGTGAACGATTTTAACCTTCTTTCCATTTTCTAATGGCTCCTCTATTATTTCGTCGTATTCTTCCTCACAATATTCGTCAACAAGAGCTATTTTGTCCTTGAAAGTCTTATACGGTTTGTTTTTGTATACTCCGACCACCATCAGTTTTGGTGAAAGATCCTCTTCTCGCCCTTTTATGCTTCTCTTTAAGTACAATATCGATTTCAAGAGCTCAGTGACCCTTTCTTTTACGTTTTCTTCTTTTATCTTATATTCCAATATTAGCACGTTAGAATTTTCAGCAAACTCTACCATGTCTTCAAGATCTTTAGAAACCTTAAGTTTATCATCATCCTTCTTGAAAGGTACCACTATCTTTGTGAGAGTGATATCGCTGTTTTGCTTATAACTAAACGATTTGCTTTTTGTTACAGTTCTGTTCTTCTCTTTCACTTTATACCTAAGTTCGAAGGTGATATCTCCACCATTACTTCTTGTTATTTTTAGGAATTCGTTAAACTTCTCTTTTGAGAGATAGACGTGAACCATGTCTATTCTGTCCAGATCAACTACAACAGAATATGAGTAGAAAGTTTCATGTTCTTCTGCAGTAAATGGATTCGGATCCATCCCTCCCGTAACTTTTCTCATTCTATTTGCTAAGCCGATATTTGCATTAAATAGTACATCATAACTGAAGGGTGTTAAAGATGCAGCGTGGCTTATTTTAACTGCTGCTTCCTTAAAGTTCTGTGGTGTTGTAGAAGTAATGAGGTAACCAAACAGGTCAAATTCAGGATACTTTAAAATCTCACCGGAAAGTAAAATCTCCTCAGATGGTTGTATTACAGTTTGATTGCCCTCTCCAGCCCTCTGAAGTTTGGAGCCATCTGCTATCTTCCACAAACCCATTTTACTTGCACTCTCAAGCAAGCTGTATCTGAGCGCGTATCTACTTAACAAGAGAATATTGTCTTCCATCCCACTTTGTTATTTTCTTCAACTCCTGGTAATTCCCAGTTCCCTGGTCGTAGTTCAAAGAGTTCCCGTAAAAAACTACATCCATAACAACAAATCTTCCCATTTTACTCACCCCCAGACACAGATTTTGCAGCCATTATACCCATTACAATTGAATACGCTAATTTCTCAAAATTTCCGTGTGTAATCGGATAAACATCTCCAAGCTCTTTAACAAGCTCTTTAGCTTTTACGTTATCTTTTTGCGAGTTTAAAGCTCTCAAGAGTATGTCAAAGAACTCTCTTTGATTATCTGATTTAATCACATTCAAAAGATTGTAAACTAATTTCTGTCTGTAACTATCTGAACCAATTTTGCTAAAACTTTCCATTGTAAGCCTCTTTATTTTATTCAGCTTTTCTTCAGATAGTGTTTTACTCCTCCTAACCTTCTGCTTCTCCACCTTCAACACCTCCGTAAATCAATCCCACAACAATAGCCAGAGCGTAATTCTGCCAGTTTACATCCTTATTTACAATATTGCCAAAAATATACCTAACC
>WAJX01000095.1 GCA_015523665.1 Ferroglobus sp. | reverse complement strand
CTTCAGCAACTATCGCAAGTGTGTGAAATCTCAAATGTTTCTCACTTCCCAATTTTGATACTATCATCTCTGGTTCCCCTTGAATGAATCTCTCAGTAAGTTTAATTGCTTCTTTTTTATTCTTCGCAACGAGAATTGCTTCCCCATATTCATCCATTCCAGGTCTACCAGCTCTACCTGCCATTTGCTTATATTCGCTAACTTTAATCAAAACATTCCCAATACCTGACTCATATCTCCTAAATCCCTTTATTATCACCCTTCTTGCTGGAAGATTAACTCCAGCTGCCAGAGTTGGTGTTGAAACTACAACCTTTATTCTACCCTCTCTAAATGCATTTTCAACAATCTCCCTTTGAGAGTTTAAAAGTCCAGCATGATGAAAAGCACTTCCTCTCTCAACGCAACTTGCAAGTTTCCTGCTCATCTCGTCTTCACTCTCTTCAGTAACCTGAGAAGCTATATCTGGATTATTGCATTTAACGAGGTTTGCGAGTTTTAAAGCTAAAGTTTCAGCATTCCTTCTTGTTGATTCAAAAATTAAAACTTGTCCATTGTCTTTTAATGTTTCATAAACCAAATCTTGTATCGTTTCTCCAGCTTTTAATTCCCTTATCAATCCATCTTCACTTTTTATAAATTTTCCAGGATAAAACACTAACTCATACAATTCCGTAGGTCTCCATTGACTTTCAATTAGTATTGCATCAAGCCATTCAGCTATCTCTTTAGCGTTTGGAATTGTTGCAGAAAGTCCAATTATCCTAATTGGAGCGATCTTTTTAAGTTTCGCAATTAAAACCTCAAGAGTTGCCCCTCGAGTTGGGGAATCTATTAGATGAATCTCATCCACAATTAGTAAAGTTATTTTTTTAATCCAACTGGCGTTATTTCTAATAAGGGAATCTGCTTTCTCACTAGTAGCTATGATTATATCAGCATCTCCAAGCCACTCATCTTTACTTTCATAATCCCCAGTTGAGATTGCGACTCTAACACCTATTTTCTCCCATTTAGAGAATTCTTTGTATTTTTCAGATGCTAAAGCTCTTAGAGGAACAGTATATAAACACTTTCCACCCTTAAGTATTTCGTATATCATGGCAAGTTCTGCTATTAGAGTTTTGCCACTCGCAGTTGGAATAGCAATTACCATGTTTTTATTTGAAAATAAACCCCTTTTAATTGCCTCTTCTTGAGGAGGATATAGCCTATATATTCCACTCTCCTTTATGAGTTCAACTGCATAACTTGAAATCTTATTTTTAAGTTCATCAATTTCCATTTTATCATTTTTGCTAGATCAAAGCTAAATATAAATCTAGTGTCCAATCTGATTGTATTCGTTTTTTATTTTTTTATTTTCTATATTTCTCCCACATACAGAATTTTTTAAAAATTAAACAACACATAATGCACTATCTTCTTTTATTATTTATTATTATTTTATTTTTTTATTATATTAAATACACAATTAACCAAATCGTAAGCAGAAAACCAAAAATTTCTTATGTTTTTGATATTTAACTAAAATTAAGCCACGGTAGCTCAGCAGGTAGAGCGCGTGCTTGGTAAGCACGAGGTCGCGGGTTCAAATCCCGCCCGTGGCTCTCTTATTTTTGATTTTAATTCCCACATCTCCCAATCCTCCTTTTTGACTTTGAATTATCTTCTAATCATCCTCTAAGTCATATCCTTGCAAAGAGAAATATCAAAGCGAGTAATGTCTATTCAGAAAGTTACGCATAAAAGAGTTGTTTCGTGTTTCAACTCAATAATTTTTAACTTCTCTTACTCTTCACATACTTCCACATTACATTTTTAACAACACTTTTGTGACATGTACTCTAACCAACTAAAACTAATCTAAAGGGTAACTTTAAATCTTTAAAATTAGAAATATATAAATAATAAATAAAAAATTTAATTATTACTAATGCACTAGAATACCTCTTCACACTCTAATCTTATCTAAAACCTTAAGAATTCTTTAATGATACAATTAAGGTTGCAACTAAGAGTACATATTATTATATTTTATATTTATTTTTCTATTTATATTATATTATTAATATCAACAATATACTCTAATACACTCTAACACTAAAACGATAATCTTATATAGTTATTTTACATTAAATGTAAAACATGGATAAGAGAGTGTTTATTGGTATTATCTTAATAATTATTGGATTTGCCATAGTATATACCGTATATAATCCCGTAGAAAATTCAGAAGAGCTAAATGATGAAGATTTAATAAAGATAAGTTATGGAGATGTGCAAATAACTGCGATCTATTTAAATCCAAAATATCCAGAGTTAGATAAACCCACATTCTACATCAGATTCGATACACACTCTGGGGACTTATACATTTATGACATTCAAAATATGACATCTCTTGAAGTAGGAGATAGAAAGTATCACCCAATAGATTGGAAAGAAGATGAGAATTCGTGGAGACATCATATAATGGGAAAACTCATATTCCCTCACGAGGCTTTAAAAGTTATCAAAACTGAGAAAAAGTTCAAACTCTTAATCGATGGAGTTGAAGGGACAAGAATTTTGGAGTGGGAAATATGAAAAAAGTTAGAAATGGAGTTATCGCTTCTATTCTTCTCATTATATTTTACTTTTTAATCAATTACATTACCTCTGGCTATGAAGGTGTTATATGGAACTTCAAAAAATATTGGCCATATATAATTGTCATTGATGCTGGATTTGGTATTCAAATTGCTCTTTACACACATATCAGAGCATTTCACCAGAGTTGTAAGAGTGTAACTACCAGTGGTATCTCCGCTGGGAGTATGATTGCTTGTTGCTTTCATCATGTAACAGATATAATTCCAATTACAGGAATTGGACTAAGTTTTGCACTCATAATTTATACTGAATTTTTCATGCTAATAGGCGTCCTTTCTAGTATTATTGGAATACTTTTAATGCTTTCTACAATACAGAAAAATAGACTATTTGAGAGTTCAAATATTCTTACAAAAATGATGATTATAAAATACGAGAATCTGAAGGTACCAATAGTTCTTTTTGCAATTTTAATTGCATTGTGGAGGTTTCTTAATTTATATGCACATCTATCAATCTGAATCATATAATAAATATAAAAATTATTTAGATATATTTTTAGATATATTTAAAAAATTTATTTATATTTATGTGCAATTAATAACAAATATCTCAAACATTTAATAC
>WAJX01000094.1 GCA_015523665.1 Ferroglobus sp. | reverse complement strand
TGTTCTTATATTTTTTAGATGGTTATTGATGCTGGTTCTTACTGTCTGAACTTTTCGAGATATTTTTCAGGAGAGAGAATTTCAAGATTGGGGTATCTCATGTTTCTATCTTTTGTTATCAGGATTGAGTCTGTCAACATTGCTGTTGCGAGCATTATAGTATCGGGAAGTTTTAGTTTTTTAATTTTAAGTTCTATCTTAGATTATATATGTCTCACCCATATCCTCTTTGAGATCAAATCCCGTTTCATAGCTGTATGGATACCTGCAAACCCAGAATGCCCTCCCTCTCTTACCTTTTGGCAATTCCCGAAGATAGAAAGCTCCTTCACCAACTTTCAAATCTCTCTGTAAGTAGTAAAGTGGTATTTTGGCCAAATTTTCAACCCTGAAGCCATCATCACCTTCTTTCTCAACAATACACTCTGGGATAACATCAACATATTGGATTTTCTCATTCCTAACTTTGAATTTTAGCCCATTCTCATCTTCCTTTGCAATATTCTTCCAATGCTCACCAAATACTGCACATTTTTTGAAAAACGTGAGAAAATTACTCGGAATCTCAAATTCGTATTCCATATAAACAAAATCACAGAACTCTTTTATTTCCTGATAACTCATCGGCCTCTGGTAATTCACTACGATTGCATAGACTTTATTAATCAATGTATCATCATAAGGCAGGTTATTTTTGGGATGATAAATCTTCAGTTTATGTTCTATTTCGTTTTTCCAATTTTTTCTCTTTCTATTGAGTCTGCCAGCTCTTTGACCAAGTGCATCAGGAGGAGCAAGCTCCGAGTACATCATATCACATGAAATGTCAAGAGAAATCTCTATCACTTGTGTTGCAACAAGAATGAAAGGCTTTTGTTTTATTCTTTGGTAAATTTCGTTTTCCTTCTTTATTCTGTCGTTGTATGTAAACTGAGAGTGATAGAGCATAATGTTTGGTCCATTACTGAGTCTTTCCTTTAATTCGTGATATAATTCTTTTGCTCGCTCTACGGTGTTCAAAATCACGAATTGTGTTAATCCTTTGTTGTAATTTTCAATTATCTCATCAATAACTGTGTTTTCAAACAATTTGTGGTCATATAGCTCAATTTTAAATGGCTTGAACTTCAATCCTTTTTCGTCTACTATATGCTTATAATCTTGCAACTCTTTTAACATAAATTCGGGGAGCGTGCCCGACATCAATAAATGAGGTATGTCCATTTTTTTCAAAAGTTTAAATAGAGTAAGTAAATGTTCTAAGGTATGTTTTTCATAATAGTGTACTTCGTCAAAAATAATAACTGCATTCTGCAAATTTCCAAGAGCAAAATCTGCCTGACTGAACCCTTTAACAAATGAATAGATCAAATGATCAATGGTTGTAATCGTTATCGGTTTGAGGAAGACGTTTCCTTTAAAACTCTCACTTCTAATTTCTTCCACATCTTTTTCTTCGTCAAATTCTTCTTTTTCTTTAGTTAGCTCATCCCTAAGCTTGATAAAGCTTCTTCCATGATAAAGTCCAACATTCTCTTCACCGAAGATTTTTTTGAGTCTGTCATACATGGCATTGCTGGTCGTCTGAGTTGGCATCGCAAAAACGATCTTGTTTCTTTTGTACTCTTTAAGGACATTTATAGCCCACAATAAGGCAGCCTCGGTTTTCCCCCTCCCACATGGGGCAAAAAGTGTTACGAACTTTGATGGATTGAGTAAATTTCTCTGAAATTCGTATGGTTCTTTATTTCGGAGAACTGCCTTAATGGGATCATCTATGTTCAGTACAGGGATATATTTATTTGCTATTTCAAGAACATTATTGAATATTTTTTCATAACCGTCGTAATTTTCGATGAATTTTGAGAAATGAGCACTTGCGTAGTCATCACATGTTTGGAGTATTGCGAAAAAATAGGAGAATATGGACTTTACTCGCTCCCAGTTTTTGTTTTCTTTTAGATATTCTTCTATCTCGTAAATAAAACGATTTCTAATTTTCCTAAGCGTATTCCAGCTAAATTCTGGGATAC
>WAJX01000093.1 GCA_015523665.1 Ferroglobus sp. | reverse complement strand
GGGCCAAGAGAGGCTGTATTCCATGCAATAATCAGGAAAAACTTCGGTTGCACACATTTTATAGTCGGAAGGGATCATGCTGGTGTTGGAAATTATTACAAACCCTATGAAGCTCAGGAGATATTTAACGAATTTCCAGATCTGGGGATAAAACCGTTATTTTTTAACGAGTTTCATTACTGTCGTTACTGTGGGATTGTGAGTGAGTCTGTATGCTCACACAAAAGTATTAAGTTCAGCGGGACTTATGTTAGGGAATGTATAAAAAAAGGAAGAGGATGTGAATTTATGAGAAGGGAGGTAATAGATAGAATACTCTCTTATGAAAATCCGTTCGTAAGCGATGAGTTCATAGGTGATGAGGTTGAAGCTGAGTTGTGAAGAGATTGAAAAAATAGAGGTTGAGAGAGTGTTAGATTTAAGTGGTGAAGTGTGTCCAGTAACTGCTATAAAAACAAGAATTGAGTTCAAAAAGCTTTCTGAAGGTGATAAAATTAAAGTCATACTTACATCAAAAGAGTCGGCGGAAAACATTGGAGCAGAGTTCAGAAAGAATTTATTGGCTTATTGCACAGATGGGAGAAAATACATATTAATTATCAAAAGGTGAGTTTATGATCGCTATAATCCTCCACAGTGGTGAGTGGGACAAGATATATCACGGCTTAAGCTTAGCTTCAATGTATTCGGCTCTTGAAAAGAAAGTTGTAATCTTTTTAACATACTGGAGCTTGAAAACCGTAGTTGAAGATGGGATAAACTGTGGTGATAAAGAAAGGGATGAGATAATGAAAAAAGCTTATAATGATGGTAAAGTAAAAGATTTAACAGAAATGATTGAAATGGGTAAAGCGTTTGGTAATCTTGAGATAGTTGCATGTAGTGGTAGTATGGAGATACTTGGTATTAAAGAGGATGATATGCCAAATTGGGTTGATAGAGTTGGAGGACTTGGGGAGATTTTAATGAATGCTGATAATGTTATATTTATTTGATAAAATTAAAATTTAGATAAAAAAAGATAACATCACAAGATAATATTACTATTTCTAATATTTAGATTCGGAGAAAATTATATATACTAATTGGTTAAGTCAAAAGGTATGAAGGTAATAGCCTTAAAGTGTAAAATTTGTGGTAAGGAGTTTCCTCCTAAAGCTCTATACACATGTGATAATTGTTTTGGCCCTCTAGAAGTTAAATATGATTGGGAGTTTATAGCTGAGAATGTTAGTAAAGAGAAGATAAAAAAAGGTCCTTTAAGCATATGGAGGTATGCAGATTTTCTTCCAATTGAAAATGTTGATCCAATCGACCTTGGAGCTGGATATACGAGATTTATAAAAGCTGAAAATCTTGGAAAGGAGTTAGGCCTAAAAAATCTATACTTAATAGATGATTCCACAAATCCCACCTATTCATTTAAAGATAGGGTTGTTAGTGTTGCTGTAACTAAAGCGAAGGAGTTTGGGATGAAAGCGGTTGGTTGTGCATCAACAGGAAACCTTGCGGGAAGTCTCTCAGCTCATGCAGCTAAGGCAAATCTTCCAGCATATATATTCGTCCCAAGAGGAATTGAAAAGGGTAAGATCATTCAAGCTTTAGTTCATGGAGCTAATGTTATAGAGGTTGAAGGAACATACGATGACGCAAATAGACTGGCAACTGAAGTGGCTGAAGAGAATCCAGATTGGGGATTTGTTAATATCAACCTCCGTCCATATTATGCTGAGGGAAGTAAAACTCTCGCTTACGAAACTGCAGAACATCTAAACTGGGAGTTGCCTGATCAGGTTGTAGTCCCTATGGCCTCTGGTGCTTTACTCTGCGCAATATACAGAGGATTTGAAGATTTAAAGAGGGTAGATTTTGTTGATGGAGAAGTAATAATGAACGGTGCTCAACCAGCTGGATTGCCAATTGCAAAAGCGGTAAAAAGTGGAGGAGATGTGATTCCAGTTAGAGAGCTTAAAACAATTGTCCATAGCCTTGCAATAGGAAATCCAGCAGATGGAATGTTTGCTAAAGAGATAATAGAAAAGACAGGTGGTTATGCTGAAGATCCGAGTGATGTTGAGAGTATAGAGGGAGTTAAGCTCTTAGCAAGAACTGAAGGAATATTCACAGAGCTTGCAGGAGGGGTTACGATTGCTGGACTAAAGAGATTGGTTGAGGAGGGAAGAATAGATAAAAGTGATGTAGTTGTTGCTTATATAACTGGGAATGGTTTAAAGACCGGAGAGAGTATTGTAAGTTATCTTGAAGATACTATCAAAATTAAAGCTAAGCTTGAGGAATTTGAGGAGGTGATTAGTTGGTAAAGGTTAAGTTTCCAACTGTCTTTGTTCAAATAACAAAAGAGAGAAAAATAGAAATTGAAGCTAAGAATGTAAAAGAACTTTTAGATAAACTCTTTGAGAGATACGATGGATTAAAAGAGAGATTGATTAAAGATGGAGAACTAACACCTTTCATAAACATATTTGTGAATGGTGAAGATATAAGATATCTCAAAGGACTTGAAACCGAGCTTAAGGATGATGATGAGATAGCTTTTATCCCAGCAATCTCAGGAGGTTAGTTTAGAATGCTCACAGATGAGCAAATAAAGAGGTATGCCAGGCAAATAATAATGCCAGAGATAGGTGGAAAAGGACAAAAGAAGCTACTTGAATCTAGTGTTTTAATTGTTGGGGCTGGTGGTCTGGGAAGTCCAGCTATACAATATCTTGCTGGAGCTGGTGTTGGAAAAATTGGTATTGCTGATGGAGATAGAGTTGATGAATCAAATTTACAGAGACAAACAATACACGCAGGAAATTTGGGGATGAACAAAGCTGAATCTGCAAAAACTTTTGTTGAGAGGTTAAATCCAGATGTCGAAGTTGTAGTTTACCCCTTTCATATATCCCCTAATAATGTAAGAGAGATCGTTAGGAATTATGATGTTATACTAGATTGCACAGACAACTTCATATCAAGATTTCTCATAAACGATGCATGTGTAATTGAAGGAAAGCCGTTTGTCCATGCAGCAGTTTTAAGATTTGAAGGAGAAATAATGACAGTCATTCCTGGATCAACTTGTTATAGATGTGTTTTTAAACACGCCCCTCCGCCAGGTAGTGTTCCCACATGTCAAGAAGCTGGAGTAGTTGGAGCAACAACAGGTGTTTTAGGGACTTTACAAGCAATTGAAGCTATAAAGTTAATTTTGGGAATAGGAGATTTGCTCGTTAATAGAATGTTACATATAGATTTGCTCTCTATGGACTTCACAGAGCTGAAACTGAGAAAAGATGAAAATTGTCCAATTTGTAGTGGTAGAGTTACAGATATAATCCCAGAAAAATATGCGGAGAGTTGTCAATTATGAAACTTGATTTAAGAGGGGAGGTTTGCCCATTTACATTTGTTAAAACTAAATTGGCTTTAGAGGAGCTTGAGAATGGAGAGATATTAGAAGTCATTTTTGATCATGAGCCAGCTGTAAAAGACGTGCCAAAAAGTGTTGAAGCAGAAGGACATAAAGTTCTCGCTATTGAGAAGATCGGAGAGAATGAATGGAAAGTTGTAATTAAGAAGATGTCTTAAAAGATTATTTAATTTTTTAATATAATAATATAATAATATTATTATTTACTAATTATATATCCCGACCCACCAAGCTCTTCCATATACTCTACAACTCTTGAACTGGCTTTATTTATTATCCAATCAATAAACTTCATTATGAACTTCCTACTCACACGAGGCATTTTCGCTAGATAATCTTCCGCCAATTGCTTTAACCAGTGCATGTTATGATTCCAACATGAAAGCATAAGCTCCCAATGATACGATCTCATATCATCTACTGAAAACCCCTTCTCTCCTTCTAATCTACCAATAGGGACAAAGAAGAGGGGGACTATTAAACTCTTGTATTGCTTAAGTCTATCTATAAGTTCTACAGTCTTCAATATATCCTCCTCTGTCTCTTTTGGAAATCCTACTATAAGCGTTGCACACGGAACCCAGCTATTATCCTCACATATTCCAAAGGCTTGTTCAACAATATCCGGCCATTCTTCAGGCTTAAACGGCTTCACTTTCCCAGGCATGTATTCTTCTATAAGTCTAACACTCCCTGTCTCAATACCAGTCTGACCTGCTAACCAACGATGCTTTTTATTCGGCACACCAACTATATCTGATATATCTGCTACAGTTTCTGGAGATGAGGCTACTGAAGTAAGTGTGAAATGACTAAATCCTGCACTTTCAGCGATTTTCATCGTAGATTCAAACAACTCAACAATGGCTCTTCTATTAATCCTAATACCCTCTGCCTTATATCTCAACACATCTTCAGAATGAAACGTGATAAATTTGTTACCACTCCTTACATTAACCTCGACCTCTTTTAAAATATGCTCTAATGGCCTAGATCTAAGTCTTCTCATTGTGGGTAAGCAAAATTCACAACCTCTCCCACATCCTCTTGCAATTTCAACAATCCCGCCAATTGTTGCTCCTTTTATTATTGGAATTTCTTCAGGTTCAACGATCTCACCGTGAACAACTTCAGGGACTTCTTCACCTCTGATTATTTTCTCAAAAAGTTCAGGAACAACCTTTTCCCCCTCACCGATAACAACAACATCTATTCCCAACTTTCGCCTAACTTCAGCATCATCAAGTTGCCAAGCTCCAGCCCCCCCGACAACGATCTTAACATCATATCTCTTGAGTTTTTCTATAAGCTCTCTGAACTTCCATGCGTTATATGGTTCTTCCTTTATGAAGCCCTTAGAACCAGAAAATGTCGTTGATGCTGGGCCAAGTCCTAAAGGATCATTTGATGTAATTCCAACTACTTTCGTTTCCTTAGTTATGAATTTTTCAATCTTATCTGGTGGAACAACTGCTACCTCATTTTCTTTAAAATGCTCCAACAAAGCAGCTTCTATCTTTCTCGTACCACATGGAGCTAACTTCGCTACTCCATTTTCTGTTGGAACTGGTGGATATATGAAATTGAGGAAAAATAATTTAATTCTCACTTATCCATTTTCCCTCACTAAAGTTAAAGGGGAATGATACATGATATACGATATTGCAATAAATAACTGTCTTTGTTTTGTAGATGATAGTTTTATTAATGCAAATGTGGGGATAGAAGGAAATAAAATAAAATATGTTGGAAAACAGAATGTTAAAGGGGATATAGAGTTTAACGAAAAAGCTGTCTTGATTCCAGCACTTTTCAATGCACATACACATGTTGCTATGTCCTTGTTTAGAGGATATGCTGAGGATATGCCTTTAATGAAATGGTTAAAAGATAAGATATGGAAAGTTGAAAAGAAGTTAAAGCCTAAAGATATCTACTGGGGGACTATGCTCGGAATAACTGAAATGATTAAAAGCGGAATAGGATCTTTTAGTGATCTTTACATTTACATGGATGAGGTTGCAAAAGCTGTTGGCGAGTCTGGAATTAGAGCAGTTTTGTGTTATGGTATGGCTGACAGAGGAGAAGAAGAAAGAGCTAAAAAAGAATTAGAAATTGGAGAAGAATTTGTAAGAAAGTGGAATAATGAGTTTAATGGTAGAGTGAAAGCAATATTTGGTCCACATGCCCCATATACTTGCTCGCCAGAATTCCTAAAAAAAGTTAGGGAGAGAGCAAAAGAGGTCAAAAGTATAGTCCACATTCACGTCTCTGAAACCCAGTGGGAAGTTGAGGAGATAAAGAAGAGATACGGCGACACTCCAGTTAATATGTTAGAAAGAATAGGTTTCCTAGATAGCGATACGGTTATAGCTCATGCGGTTTGGCTTTCAGATGAAGAAATAAAAGTTTTGAAGAAGAGGAATGTTAGTGTTGTTCATTGCCCGGTAAGCAATCTTAAGCTTTCTTCAGGTATTGCTAGAGTTAGGGATATGATTAAGAGTGGGATTAATGTAGCTCTTGGAACGGATGGCGCTGCAAGTAATAACAGCTACAATCTATTTCAGGAGATGAAGTTTACATCGTTATTGCAAAAGATAAAATACATGAGGGCTGATGCGATTAAATCCATAGATGTTCTGAAAATGGCTGTAAAAAATGGGTATAAAGCTTATGGGATAAATGGAGGAGAAATAAAACCTGAAAAGTTAGCTGACATAGCTATAATAGATGTTAAAGTTGCTAATTTTTACCCACTTTATAGTATTGAAAATAGCTTAGTTTACTCAGCTTATGGAAGTGAAGTTACCCACCTCATCATCGATGGAAAAGTGGTTATGGAAGAGAGAGAAATTTTAACTTTTGATGAAGAAAAAGTTTTTGATAAAGTTGAAAAAATAAAGGAAAAATTTATTTAGTTTTATTTAATATATTATAATAAAATTTTATAATTAAAAATTATTTAATTTTTAAAATTTTATTTATTATATTTATATTAAATCAATATTTTATAATTGATATATCTATATATTATTATCTTACAATAATTATTTTATATCAATCAGAAAATTTATGAACTCTTTTCCTTTATTTCCATATTTAGCTGGTTCTACATTATTTACATTTGGATGTATTAAATGCTAATTAAAGAAAAAGATAAATTAGCTAGAATATACTTATATCATTTAATTTAAATAAAAATAAATAAAGATTGTGAATAAAGGATAGAATGGTAAATGAAGTAAACATTATATTCTGCAAAACATTAAGAGTGATATG
>WAJX01000092.1 GCA_015523665.1 Ferroglobus sp. | reverse complement strand
GCTATCGAATTACCCGACAAAATTAAAGGAGGTGCGATTGCAATATTTGTTTCAGGAGATGCTACACCAGAAGAGATTGAATCTAAGCTTGAAAGCTCTCTTGGTAGGTTTGCTAGGCCTAGGCTTATAGTCTTCCTTCCAGAACTACCAAAATCAGGTGGTAAGGTGTTTAAGAGGGCTATATCGGATGCAATACTAAAAAAGGAAGTAAGTCCTATTACTTCGAATCCTGAGATAGTCAAAAAGATATCTGAAAATGTAAAGCCAGAATCATCGGGAGTGATTGTAATATTATAATGAAATATTTCAAATATTTATTTTTATCAATTATTTAAATAATATAAATTTCAATAAATTTCAATAATAATTAGAAAAAGTAAAGTATTATTAATACTCTCACCTATATTCGATATGCGCTATATACACCTCCTCAAAGATCTTCTATTCAATCCTGATAAATTTTTTAGGGAAAAAGAACAGAAAAGGTTGAGTGTTGCAATTCTGATAATATTTTTAATGGCAATACTATCGTTTTGGGGGCAATATTTGATAACAAGAGTTATAATGGGAGCTTACAGTCCACTACTATCAGAAAATGTTAGAATCCTTTTGGCTTTAATGCCAATTATAATGTTCTTTTCCTCCTTGATAGTGTCTTTTATAATATGGATCATTATTGCTGGATTGTTTCAACTTATATCTTATTTTTTGGGAGGAGAAGGAGAGTTTACTAAAACATTAGAAGTTACGGCATACGGTTTTATCCCCATAATCTTTTCAAGTATCATAAATCTTGGAATAATGCATCAATATCTTTCAGGTTTACAGATTGGACAAATTCAAAACCCTAAAATGCTTGAAGAATTCATAAAGTCAATCATTCCAAGGGAAATTGTAATTTCCAATGCAATAATTTCTATAGCTTTTTTATTATGGAGTATTACAATCTGGATTTTTGGAGTTAAGCATGCAAGAAATCTAATCCTAAAAGACTCAGCTATAACTGTATTAATTCCATCTCTGATATACCTTGGATTTCAAATTTACAGTCTTACTTTATTTTAGTTCCTAAATTTTTTAGTTTATCATCTATCTTTTCAGCAACCAACACGGATATCAAATCCGATTTTGTCCTTTCTATAGACTGTCTTGCTATGTCAAGCTTAATTCTGAGGTTTCCAGTAAGCTTGTCTGGAAAGTCGAATTCAATTAGATTGAAGTATATCTCATCCATGAGTTCAACTAATTTCTCAGCCTTAGCTATATCATCTTCTTTACCGCTTTTTAGGAGATCCAGTATATACCTTCTAAGTTCACCTATTGAATCGGCATAACCAGTTAAAATAGATGCTTCTTCAATACCATCTGGAAGTTCGATGTTGATATTAAAAGATTCAACAGAACTTTTAAAAACTAGAGCTTCAACGAATTCTTGCATAGCATCGTTTGCGATATACATTAAACTCGGAAAATCGTTTTTGTATTCTTTTATCTTCTCAAAAACTTTTAAAGCCTCCTCTATATACCTTTCAGCATCATCAAATCTTCTTGCATGAATTCTGGCTATAGCTTTTGAAGAGAGAATTCTTAACTCCCTTGAAAGTTTTATTAATTCTTCCCTTACCTCCTCTCTAACTTTTAGAATCTCTCTTATCTTTTTAAATACCTTTATATTATTGCCACTATTGTCTATATTTTTAACATTCATGTCAACCTTATCGTCATCAGTCATCATGCCACTTCCTATTATCAATGTAAGTATAAGTTAAGTATAAATAACTACTAAACTTAAACTAATACTTAACTAAATTAACTAAATTAATTCCATTAATTCCTAACTTTATACTAATTTTAAGTAATTGTGTATTAAAATTATGTTTAATAAAATAAATTTTCATATTGGCATAATTATTAATAATATTTAATTATTATTATAAATAAATTTTATTTTTGTATGTACACCTTTAACCTCTTTCAAGGAGAATCACTCTACTTATTTCACTTTCGTCAATTATATTGTATCCAATAAGTTTTGATAACTCTTCAGAAAATATTCTGATTTCGTGATGCTCAGGCATCGCATCTCTCTCAAGTCTATACCTAGAGTATCCTAAATGCATGTATGCTTTTACTTCTATGTAATCCGGGGAGGCTTTTTCAATTATTTTTGCAAATTTTTCAGCCTTCATATTGATATCCCTCATTAATGTGAGTCTTATCACGGTTCTACAATCTTTCTTAGCGAGAATTTTTAAAGATTTTACAATTTCATTCCATCCTTTCCCCTGAAGTTTTTTATTACTCTCTTCATCATAAGATGTTAAGCTAATATATAGCTGAGATGGTTCAACTTTTTCAACAGCGTTTGGATTTGTTCCATTTGTTACAAGAAAAGTAGTAAATCCTCTTTTTTTAAATTCATCAATAAGTTCATCAATTCTTGGATAGAGTGTGGGCTCACCGATCAGACTAATAGCTGCTTGATTTGGGGAATATGCCTCTTTTAACTTTCTTTTATTAACACCGTCTGTGCCGTGAAAGCCACTTAGCAACTTCTGTTGAGCTTTTACACTTTCTTCAACTATAAAATCTGGCTCATCCCACTTTTTTATTGGGGGCATTAAGTCAAGAGGTCTCCAACAGTGAATGCAAGAAAGGTTGCATAACAATGCTGGAGTCATTTGCAAACATCTATGGCTGGTTATACCATAGAATTTCTGCTTATAGCAGAATCCTTCATCTCTTAAAGATTTTTTTAGCCAGAGACAAGTTTTTACAGCCGAATGATTACCAACGATCTGATAACCTTTTAGATCCGATAATGTTTTAGTTTTACCCTTCTCATTTTCCATATCTTTAATCCTTTTCTTTAGCTTTATTTAAAATTTTTCTGAGATTTCTTGCTATTAGATAAGAAAAAACAGCAGCTCCAAACCCGTTATCTATATTTACAACAGCCACTCCTGAGGAGCAACTTTGGAGCATTGAAAATAAAGCTGTTAAGCCAGAAAAACTGGTTCCATATCCTACTGAAGTTGGAACAGCAATTACCGGAATATCTACCATACTCGCTATAACTGAAGGCAAAGCTCCCTCCATTCCTGCAATTGCAATTATCGCAATAACACTCTCATCTATAGCCTTTTTTAAAGGTTCAAATAATCTATGGATTCCAGCTATTCCAATGTCATAAAATTTTAGAGGTTCTAAACCTAAAAAAATTGCAGTTTCACTGGCTTCTTCAGCAACTGCAATATCGGAAGTACCTGCCGTAAAAATTGCGACCTTTCCAATAACTTCTCTATCAAGTTTTCCAATAATAGCTGTTTTTGCTTTATCATTGATTCTAATCTCATCATATTTATCCTTTAAAAGTCTAATCTGGTCTTCTCTCAGTCTCGTAACTAATACCGCTTTACCATCTGATAGATATCCATCTATTATCTTAATAAGATCCTCATTTTCTTTACACTCTGCAAGTATAGCTTCTGGTTTTCCTATTCTCTCAAATCTATCTAAGTCTAGTTTAGCAATAGTTTCAATTTCTTTTATGAAAGTTTTAATAGCTTCTATAATATTATCCATTTTCGTATTTCTTTTTAACTTCTTCATGGTATTCTTGAAGTGTTTTTATTGACATACCAGACTTTCTTACCGCTTCAATTCCTTTAACCGCTGCAATTGCTCCACTAACAGTCGTTATATAAGGAATATTATGGTCTACAGCACTTCTCCTTATCATATATCCTTCAGTTTTTCCCCTTTTACCACTGGGAGTGTTTATTATTAAGTCTATTTGTCTGTTTATTATAGCGTCAATTATATTTGGTCTTCCCTGACTTACTTTAAGAATTATCTCAGCCTCAACTCCGTTATCTCTTAGGAATTTTGCAGTGCCATCGGTTGCAACAATCTTAAAACCCATTTCTTTAAGTTTCCTAGCAACCTCAAGTATTTTCTCCCTATCCTGCTTCTTCACACTTATAAAAACAGTCCCCTCTGTTGGCAATCTCATTCCAGCTGCTAACTCAGCTTTGAAATATGCAAGTCCGAAATCGTAATCTATACCCATAACCTCTCCGGTAGATCTCATCTCTGGACCTAAAACAGGATCAACACCGGGAAGTTTAATAAATGGGAAAACCGCTTCTTTTACAGATATATGTTTTGGGAATAATCTCTCTTTTAGATTGAACTCCTTAAGTTTTTTACCCATCATCAATTTAGCCGCTATTTTTGCGAGAGGGATACCAGTTGCTTTACTAACAAAAGGAACAGTTCTGCTTGCTCTGGGGTTTGCCTCAAGAATGTAAACCTTACCGTCTTTCACAGCATACTGAATATTTATTAACCCAATAACTTTTAATTCTATAGCGAGCTTTCTGGTATAATCAACAATAACATCGATTATCTCTTTTCCAACTGATTGTGGAGGTAAAACACATGCTGAATCTCCACTATGGATTCCAGCTTCCTCAATATGCTCCATTATCCCGCCAATAAATACATCTTCACCGTCACATAGAGCATCGACTTCTATTTCTATTGCATCTTCTAAAAATTTATCAATTAATATCGGTTTATCAGAGATCTCCAAAGCCTCCTTTATATATCTCTCAAGAGTTTCCTCATCATAAACGATCTCCATCGCCCTACCACCGAGAACATAACTAGGTCTAACCAAAACTGGATATCCTATTTTTTTTGCAATCTCTTTAGCTTCATCGATGCTAAAGGCTATACCGTTTTCTGGTTGTGGAATATTTAGCTTTTTACATATCTCAGCAAATCTCTCTCTATCCTCAGCTATATCTATCGACTCAACAGAAGTGCCAAGAATTTTTGCTCCACTCTCTTCAAGTTGTTTTGCAATGTTTAAGGGAGTTTGTCCACCAAACTGAACAAAGATGCCAATAGGGTTTTCATTTTCATATATATTCATAACATCTTCATGCGTTATAGGCTCAAAATAGAGTCTATCGGATGTATCATAATCTGTTGATACAGTTTCAGGATTGTTGTTTACCATAATTGTTTCATACCCTTCCTCTTTTAAGCTGTAAACTGCATGTACGCAGCAATAATCGAACTCTATTCCTTGTCCAATTCTGTTAGGTCCGCTACCTAATATCATTACCTTCTTTTTATCACTGGCTATTGCATCATTTTCAATTTCATAAGTTGAGTAATAATAAGGAGTCTTAGCTTCAAATTCTGCTGCACATGTGTCTACCATCTTGAATGTTGGAAATATACCCTTCTTTTTCCTAATCTTTCTGACTTCTCTTTCATCTGTATCAAATATCTCTGCAAGCTGAACATCACTAAATCCATATTGTTTTGCTTTTTTAATAAGTTCAGGTGGCACATTCTCTATTCCTAACTTTGCAAAAGCTTTCAACTCTCTCTCGATATCGATGATGTTCTTTATCTTACTAATAAACCATCTATCTATCTTTGTAAGCTCAGCTATTTCATCAACTGTAAAGTTATTTAAGAGTGCGTATCTTATATAAAAAACTCTTTCTGAGTTTGGAGTTATTAATTTTTGAATAATTTCCTCTTTACTGGGATTTTTATCTTTTCCATCACACCCTAAACCGTATCTCGAAATTTCCAGACTTCTTAAGGCTTTTTGTAAAGCTTCCTCGAAAGTCCTCCCAATTGCCATAACCTCTCCAACGCTCTTCATCTGTGTTCCTAATGTGTTATCTGCAGTTGGAAATTTATCGAATGCAAATCTTGGAATTTTAACAACCACATAATCTATTGTCGGCTCAAAACTTGCTGGAGTTTCCTTCGTTATATCGTTTGGGATTTCATCTAAAGTATAGCCAACAGCAAGTTTAGCAGCTATTTTAGCTATTGGATAACCAGTCGCTTTTGAGGCTAGTGCTGAACTTCTACTCACCCTTGGATTCATCTCAATTGCTAATATCCTTTCACTCTCTGGATGAACAGCAAACTGTATATTGCTACCTCCTGTTTCGACACCTATCTCTCTTATTATGTCTATTGCAGCATCTCTTAACCTCTGATACTCGTAATCTGTGAGAGTTTGAGCTGGAGCGACTGTTATGCTATCTCCAGTGTGAACGCCCATAGCATCGAAGTTCTCAATACTGCAGATTATCACAACGTTATCAGCTTTATCTCTCATAACCTCAAGTTCGAATTCTTTCCAGCCGATAACACTCTCCTCGATTAAAACCTGATTTATCATCGAAAGTTCTAACCCTTTCTTCACTATCTCTACCAACTCCTCTCTGTTGTATGCTATTCCACCACCGGTTCCTCCGAGAGTAAAAGCTGGCCTCACAACTAAAGGATAACCAAGTTCCTCTGCTATGTTCAAAGCTTCGCTAGCACTTTCAGCGATTTCACTTCTTGGAACTTCAAGCCCTATATTCCTCATAGCCTCCCTAAATAGATCTCTATCTTCAGCTTTCCTTATCGCCTCAACATTTGCTCCTATTAACTCAACTCCGTATTTTTCCAGAATTCCCATATCTGATAGCTGAACAGCTAAATTTAGAGCAGTTTGTCCGCCAAGAGTTGGTAAAAGTGCATCAGGTGTCTCTCTTTCTATAATCCTAGCAACTATATCTGCTGTTAAAGGCTCTATATATGTGCGATCTGCCATCTCTGGGTCGGTCATTATTGTAGCTGGATTGGAGTTAACAAGGATAACCTTATAGCCCTCTTCCCTTAAAGCTTTACAAGCTTGACTCCCAGAATAGTC
>WAJX01000091.1 GCA_015523665.1 Ferroglobus sp. | reverse complement strand
GGTAAGAATGGCAAAGGCAACAGAATTAGCAGGAGGGATATTGAGTAAGGTCAAAAACGCTATACTCCCACCTTCAAAAAAACCTAAACCGGCTGGTGTTAGTGGGATAAACATGAGCATACTTATAAGGGGTTGTAATAAAAAGCATTCAAAGAAAGATAAATTCAATCTTAGTGCATTTGCTATAAGATACCATTGAAAAGCAACTACAAACCACCCTGATATAGAGAAAAATGCAATCTCAAATATGTATTTCCTTGATATTTTGCTATACTCTCTTATCTTCTCAATTCTTTTAATTCTGATAGGTATTCTGTCTGTCCACAAATATACGAGAGAAAAAATGGTTATGAGAGCTGGAATGAGGAGGGAGTAGATTAACTGATATGAAAATAAATAAAAAGCTGCAAGACTCGCTCCGAATATCTTTATAATCATTTCAACTGCTTGAATTGATAGAATAGTTGCGGTTGACTCATTAAATGGGATATCATATTTTTCTGCAAGCTTTGGGAAAGCGAAATAACCACTCCTTCCTGGTGTAATGTCGCTCAAAATCATGGAAGCTAAATGCGTTCTTAAAATATAAAAAAAATTTGTGTTTATATTTAATTTATGGAGTAGATAATGTACTCTATACGATAAAATTAAATTTAATAATGAGTATGAAAGAATTGAGAAAATAAATAGAACTGGATTCACTCTCAAAATTAAGTTAAATGAATCTTTAAATTGATAGATTAAAATTATGAGTATCGCAATCCCGGCAACTTTCTTGAAATCCATGATTTCTGAAAAAATTCCTAGGATAAAAATTAAACGATTTAGAACTAAAAAGTTGATGAGATATGTGTAATTACTATTAATTATTATTAATTTTAATTATTTTTTAAATTAAATTTATTTTTAAAATAAAGTTTTGATTAGTTTTTATTTAGTTATTTTATTTGATTATTTTTTATTTATTTTAATAAAAATATAAAATAATAATTAAAATCTTTATATTTTTACATTAGTCTTCAATTTTAATCTTTCCTTCATCTATCTCTTTTTGAACCTCTTTTGGACTCTTTCCTTCGACAGTCACTCCCATGGATACTGCGGTTCCAAGAACCTCTTTAACTGCAGATTTTAGACTATACGAGAGCATTTGTTTTCTTTTGATGTTTGCAATTTTTATAACTTGGTCGAGCTTTAAATCTCCAACAACTTCTTTTCCTGTGGAGGATGAACCTTTTTCGATTCCTAATTCTTTTTTGATTAAAGCGGTTACAGGTGGAACACCAACTTCGATATCGAAACTTTTGTCTTCATGCACTATTATCTTAACCGGAACGGGTAATCCATCAAAATCCTTTGTTGCTTCGTTTATTTTATCAACTACTTGTTTTACATTTAAACCAAGAGGTCCTATTGCTGGGCCGAGTGGTGGTCCTGGGGAAGCTTTTCCTCCAGGAACTAATACTTTTACCTCTTGCATCACTCACCCTCCTCTTTTTTATCAACCACCCTTACATGGTCAGCCTTGACAGTTATCGGAATTGAAACTACAGCCTCTATAAGCTCAACTGTTATCTCATTTCTAGCTTCATCAACCCTCTTAACTACTGCTAATTCTCCTTTAAAAGGCCCTGAGATAATCTCAACAGTATACCCCTCCTTTATTTGCTCTATCGCTTTTTTCGGACTTAGAAAATGTTCAATCTCATTAAAATTTACCTCCCCTTTAACAATCCCTTTTATGTGTGGAACTCCTCTTATCGATTTTACTATATCCTCATTGTTTTCAGCTTCCACGATGACGTATCCTTTTAGCTCTTTTGGTGCTAAGATTGAATAAATACTAGCCTTATTCTTTCTAGCTACCATTGACATCAAATTAGCAACTATCCTTTCTTGGTTAGCAGTTGTTTTCACAACATAAAATTTACTCATTTCAATGCCCCCGGTAATATACTTAAAAGAATATAAATTAGAAATCCTATAAATCCAACGATCATCATAACCGCTACAGCTACCTTTGTTGTTGTAATAAACTCCTCTCTGTCGGGTTTTTTAGTCATTTTCAATAGATTAATATATTCTTTGAGATTATCACTAAGCATACATTCTCATTATTAAAGAGACTTTTAAAGTTTATTGGCTTCATTTTACAAAGTCAATTCCATATCTTTTAGTGATTGGTAAACCTTTTCTTCCAAATATTTGTGGAGATTTTACTCCAGTGACTATTACCAGTGTTCTTATAGTATTTTCAAGTTCAGGGTCTACCATAGCTCCCCAGATTATTCTTGCATCTGGATCTACTTTACTATATATTTCCTCAACTATTTTCTCAGCCTCTTCTATTGTCATATCTGGCCCACCAGTAACATTTACGAGAGCAGAAGTTGCTCCAGTTATGTCGACTTCAAGTAAAGGACTCTTCAACGCTTTTCTAACACTTTCCATAGCTTTGTCTTCGCCACTAGCCTCTCCCAAGCCAATCATTGCGACTCCTCCCTTTTCCATAACAGTTCTCACATCAGCAAAATCAAGATTTATTAAAGCTGGTTTTGTTATGAGCTCTGTTATTCCTTTAACAGCTCTCATTAGAACTTCATCAGCAACTTTAAAAGCTAATTGCATTGGGTAATTTGGAACTACTTCAAGCAATCTATCATTTGGTATGACTATGACTGTGTCAGTTGATTCTCTAAGTCTTTCCAACCCAGCTTCGGCATTTGATCTTCTCACAGAACCTTCAGCACTAAAAGGAAGCGTAACCACAGCTATTGTTAATGCTCCAGCCTCTTGTGAGGCCTCAGCTACTACAGGAGCTGCTCCTGTTCCAGTTCCACCACCTAATCCGCATGTGATAAAAACTAAATCTGAACCTTCAACTATCTGTTTAATCTCCTCCTCATTCTCCCTTGCAGCTTCTTCACCTACTTGGGGTAGACTTCCAGCTCCAAGCCCTCTGGTTCTCTTTCTACCTATCAAAACTCTCCTGTGAGCTTTAGTGTAGTAGAGATGTTGAACATCTGTATTTATTGCGATCAATTCAGCTCCTTCAATTCCTTCATCATACATCCTAGTTATTGTATTGCAACCACTCCCTCCAACACCGATCACTTTTATTACAGTTTTTAACTCATGAAGAACTTGTAAAATTTCATCTTCTTCAGCTTCTGTAAGCCGTTTTTCCTCTTCAGCTCTTGCAAGAGCTTCTCTTACAAGTGATTCCATAATCATCTCTCCAAGAGTTTTTAATAACCTTAACAGAATAGTATTTAAACTTTTGTTCTTACTCGTTTTGATGAATTTTTATGGAAAACTAATCTATAAAGGCAGAGTTATTGAAGCTGGTATAGAAGTTGAGAATGGTATTGTGAAAAATATCAGTAAAAGGATTAGAGGAAAAAAACTTAGGGGTCTTATAATGCCTGCTGGAATAGATGTTCATGTCCATTTCAGGGATTTTAATGAAAAACATAAGGAAACTATTGAAAGTGGAAGTTTATCTGCTTTGAACGGTGGAATTTGTCTAGTTGTGGATCAGCCAAATACTGATCCTCCGATTGAAAATAAGGAAAGTTATATAAAGAGAGTGGAGATAGCTGGAAAAAAAAGTTATGTTGATTACTCTCTAAATTTGGCATTAACGAAAAGAAACGTTGGAGAAATCAGAGACATCTATTGTTCAATTTCAAATTTTAATCCACGTATTGGAGAGATTTTTCTTTACAATACTAACAAAAACTTACAGGTTGAGTATGAAGACATTGCGAGAGTTAAAGATTTGAGAATAACAATCCACGCGGAGGATCCATTGTTTATACATGGGGATGAAAATACTATTCCCAATTTTAAATATAGAGAAAAGAAGGCAGAAGTGATTGCTGTGAAAAGACTTGCTGAGATAGGTAATTTTCATTTTTGTCATATCTCAACGAAAGAAGCTTTTTGTATTTTAAAGGAAACTGATTCAAGTATTGAAGTTACTCCACATCATTTATTACTCAGCAAGGAAGATTATGAGAGACTTGGGAACTTTGTTAATGTGAATCCTCCGTTAAGAGATAGGGAGGATAAACACTTTTTGCTTGAAAATTTTAAGGAAATAGATATTGTAGCCTCGGATCATGCACCTCATACTAAAGAGGAGAAATTGGAAGGTTATGCTGGTTTTCCAGGAGTTGAAACTATGTATCCTCTTCTAATGGCTTTAGCATTCAAGGGTATCATAAATGTGTTCGATTTAGCTGAGAAGATTGCTGAAAAACCAGCAGAGGTATTTGGATTTAAACGCTATGGTGAAATTGATATTGGAAATTATGCGAATTTCGCTGTTTTTAATTTTTCAGCTCTTGAGAAGATTAAATCTGAAAAGCTTAACTCTCTTTGTGGTTGGACTCCATTTGATAGATTTGACGCGATTTTTCCACATGTTGTAATAATAAGGGGAGAAATTTTCAAAGATGGAGAGATATTAGCAACTCCAGGAGATGGAATGGTTTATGAAAATATGGTTTATGAAAATGTTGTTTGTGAAAATAGTGAAAATAATAAATAAAATATGATATAATAATATAGATAATTAATAAATAATTAAAATAAATATAAATAAATATTTATTGATATATTATAAAAACAGGAGTGAAAAAATGCCAGAAAGATTAATTCTGAGTATGATATTTGAAATTTTTAAAGCTGAACCTCCAGAAAAAATCCATCCAGTTGTATGGTTTGGAAGGTTAATAGAATTTTTATATTCAAAAACTAATGGTTTTTTTGCTGGATTGCTTTCAACTCTAACCGTTATCTTTTTTGCTCTTCTTCTCTCTTTAATCCCAAAAAATCTTCCAAGTGTTTTTGGTTTAATCTTTGGCTCTTATCTTTTATACTCTACTATCTCCATAAGAAGTATGATAGAGCATGCTGAGGCATGTATTGAAGGAGATGAGTTAAAAGCTGAAAAAGTGCAGATGATCGTTAGTAGAGATACATCTAAGCTATCTAAAGAGCAACTATCTTCTGCAGTTATAGAGAGTGTAGCGGAGAATTTTGTAGATGGAGTAA
>WAJX01000090.1 GCA_015523665.1 Ferroglobus sp. | reverse complement strand
GTGATGAGGCAATTTTTCTCGATCATAATGGGTATGTATCTGAGGGTAGTGGGGATAATATATTCATCGTAAAAAATGGTGGAATATACACGCCACCAACTTTAAACAATTTAAAGGGAATAACTAGGGCTGTTGCCATTGAGATAATAGAAGAGCTTGGGATTCCCTTTAAAGAAATAAATATAGGGCTTTATGACCTATATTCAGCTGATGAGATATTTGTAACCGGAACCGCAGCTGAAATAGCTCCGGTAACCGTTGTAGATGGTAGAAAAATAGGAGATGGAAAGCCTGGAAAGATTACAAAGAAGATCATGGAGAAGTTTAGAGAGAAAACTGAAAAAGAGGGAGTGCCTATATACGAGTGATATAAATGTTGGTTTCAATTATTGTTGAGCTTAAAGATAAACCTGGACAGCTTATAAAAGCCATCGAACCAATATCTATGGCTGGGGGCAATATAATTGGAGTTGTACATAAGAGAGAGAAAGCAACCCCTTCTGGGAAAATTCCGGTTGAAATTTCTGTTCAAATAGATGTGGAGAAGATAAACGAGGTTATAGAAAAAATAAGAGAGAGAGGGATTGTGGTTAGGAGTTATAATGAAGTAAAACTCCTAGCGACCACTTCTGTTATGTTGATAGGGCATATAATACATACCGATTTAAGTGATACGATAAATAGAATAGATTCAACTGGTTTTGCAGAGGTTGTTGAGATGAATATAAGTATGCCAGAATTAAAAGGACATTCAACTGCTATGCTAACAATCTCTGCAAAAGGAAAAGATGAGTTAAAAAGAGCTTTGGAGATCTTGAAAGATGTATGTAAGAGTAAAGGTATAATCGTTATCGAACCTCTGGATGAGGATGTAGTATGATAGATATCGCAATAATAGGTTTTGGTGTGGTTGGTCAAGGAGTTGCTGAAGCACTAATTGAAAAAAAGGAACTAATTGAGAGAAGAATAGGGAGGTTTAGGGTAGTTGCAATTGCTGATTCAAAAAGTTCAGTAGTCGGAGAATTTGATCTGTTGAAAGCAATCGAATACAAAAGAGAGAAAGGTAAGTTATGGAGTGATAAAAAGGCAATGGAGATTATTGAAGAGATTGAATTCGATGTCGTATTTGAGGCTACACCAACGAATGTTAGAGATGGAGAGCCAGGTTTAAGCTATATAAAGAGATGTATCGAAAAGGGAGCTAACGTTATAACATCAAATAAAGGGCCTTTAGTTGTTGCTTTTAAAGAACTACAAAAGCTTGCAGATAAGAATGGTGTGAAGTTGATGTACGAGGCTACAGTTGGAGGAGCAATGCCTGTTGTAAAATTGGTAAAGAAAAATCTCGCAGGAAATGAGATAAAATCGATAAAAGGCATTCTTAATGGAACATGCAATTACATTCTTTCTAGGATGGAGAAAGAGAAAATGCCTTATCCTCAAATACTTTCAGAAGCTCAAGAACTCGGAATTGCTGAAGCCGATCCGACTTATGACGTTGAAGGAATTGATGCTGGAGCTAAGCTTGTAATAATTGCAAACGGACTGATGGGAATGAATGTGAAGTTTGAAGATGTGGAGATAAATGGTATAACAACAGTCACTCCTGAGGCTTTTGAAGTGGCTTCACAGAAAGGTTACACGATTAGGTTGATTGCGGAAGCAAGGAGAGATAAGTTGAGAGTTTCTCCGAGATTGATATCTTTAAATCATCCTCTTGCAATTGATGGCACTCTTAATGCATTGCAAATTGAAACTGATATGGCTGGAAGTATTTTTGTCATTGGAAAAGGGGCTGGAAAAAGGGAGACGGCAAGTGCTATGATCTCCGATCTTATTGATATATATGAAAATTGATTAATATGAAAAATGAATTTTTTCTAATGAAATTTGTAATTGCACTGATCTTCTTATTATTTGCATCAAAAATGGATCTCAAAATGAGAATTGTGCCAAATAGAGTTTGGAAATATATGGTTATGATCTTCATACCACTTGATTTTTTTGAAGTTATTATCTTTAACCATAGCATCTTTCAATTAATTCTCGCTATGTTTCAGATATCTATAGTTTCAGGGATCGCTTATCTTCTATACTATATAAA
>WAJX01000089.1 GCA_015523665.1 Ferroglobus sp. | reverse complement strand
TTCGTTAAATATCTCCTGAGCTTCATAGGGTTTGTAATAATTTCCAACACCAGCATGATCCCTTCCGACTATAAAATGTGTGCAACCGAAGTTTTTCCTGATTATTGCATGGAATACAGCCTCTCTTGGCCCAGCATATCTCATTTCAGTTTTCAGTATTCCTAAGAAAACTCTATCTTTTCTGTAATATCTGGAGATTAGCTCCTCATAGGATTTTATTATAACCTCATCTCTAAAATCACCCTTCTTCTTTTTTCCAATAACGGGATTTATGAAGAGTCCAGCTCTTCCCCTCTCATAAGCTTCAACAACAGTTATAGCAGTTTTTTGCACATATTCGTGTCCTAAATGAGGAGCATTCCTTGTTTGAAAGCCTATAACATGATCCCACTTGAACTTTTTGAATATCTCTCTGGTTTGTTCCGGTTTGAAATCGTATTCCTTAAATCTATTATCCACGCTTTCAATAAACCATATCTTACCTCCTATCAAATGATCTTTCATATGGAAAACTTTCCTCACTCCAGGATGATTTAAATCGTCAGTTCCAAAAACTTTTACGGCACACTCCTTTTTATCAAATCTATAAACATCTTCGACATCTATAACAGCAACTATTTTCTTACCACATCTTAAAGCGTAACTTTCCCCCTCTTTAGCATAACCGTCGAGAACTATTGGAATTGTCCATGTAAGTCCATTTGATAGATAACAATTTAAAACATTTTCAAAATCATCACAACACATAAAACCTTCGAGTGGGCTATAGACACCATATCCTATGTTTTCTGCATCAAAAGCAGAGTCTTTGGATATTTCGATTTTTTCCATCTCTTTTGCTTCATTCTTCAATCTTTCATTGGCTATTCTTTTAACAAGTTTCCCACCATGCGGTTTAATCATTTTCTCACCTCTACTTCATACTCACATTCAACTTCTCCTCTCTTCAAAACTCTAAACACCATCTTTCTCTCTTTTTTAAAAGCAACCATTTCGTATCTTTGATCAGCTATATGTGGTGGTAACCTTATCCTAATGGCTTGAGTTGGACATTCTTTAACACAAGCCATACAATACCAACATTTCTCACCCATTTCTATGATAGGATATTCATCAAAGCGTATAACATTACAAGGGCATATCTCTTCACATTTCCTACAAGATATGCAGATATCCCTGTTGATTACTATCAAACCGTCTCCCTCCTAAATCTCACAACTTTTGAGGATTTTGAAAGCTTTGAGACGAGCATGTAATTTGAATTACTAATCTCGGGATAATCGCTCCTCATTTGAAATGGTGGCATTCTCGTCTCTCTCCTTTCAATCATGTGATAAAGCATAACTCTAGCTACTTCAAGTCTATCTCTTAATTCGAAAGTTCTTAGAGGTTTTCCAGAAAATTTTAGGGAGAGTAATTTTTCAATTTCTTTTAAAGCATAAAGGGTTGAAGACTCGTTATAAAGATACATCCTACTCATACCACCAGCATAGTTGTCTAAAACAAAATACATTCTCTCTTCAGCTTCTCCAACATCGTAATCGCCAGAATTGTTTATTTCCATTTCTTTTACCTCATAATCGTTAATCGCATTTATTTTTGAAGCGGTTCTAGCTGCAATTATCCCCTCTGCTAAAGCTCCTCCAACATGTTTTAATGGTAAACCTCCAGCAGAATCTCCAGCTGATAGGAGATATTTTATACTGGTCATCCTATTCTCATCTACCCATATTCCAGCAATCGTGTGTGATCCAGTTATATAAGGCTCACAAGGCTGAATTTCGAGCATGTCATTAGATAGATCAATTTCTCTGGCTTTTAGGAATAGCAGAAACATTGGCCAACCATTCAGATACAGTTTTATAAGCTCTGAAATCTGATCTTTATTTAATCCTCTAGCATCAATATATATTGGAAATCTTCCCTCTATTATTTCTTTTAAAGCTGCATAAACTCTTATAGATATAGGTGCCCTCTCTCCACAATATTCAGACCATTTTTTCATAAATTCCTCTCCAAAAACGTTCTTTACTCTCGCATTAAAACCAACTGCAGTAATCCCGATTGGGCTGTTAACATCCTTAATCCTTATTGGGATAAACCTTATTTCAAAACTCGTTATTTCAGCACCAGCTCTTATTGCTAAAGCATAACCACTTCCAGAATTGCTTGGAGGATACCAAGGTATGCTGTAAGGCTTGTAAAGATTCGCCCCACCACTCGCTATTAAAGTCGCTTTAGATTTAACGAAAAAAATCTCATCATTTTTTAGATCATAAACGTAAACACCTTTAACTCCATTGTCAATTGCTAGATCAATAGCATAGCATTTTTCAAAAACATCAGCACTTTCGTATGCTATATCAGCGAGTATAGGCTTTATATGTTCTCCAAAAATTCTCAATCCAAATTTTCCGACTTTCTCTTTAGTTGTTGGTAATCCATAATCTTCTAATATCTTAACGGCATATCTACTTAGAGGTATCATGGTTCTAGCTAAGTTTTCTTTTAACAATCCCATCCCTTGAAATCTAAGCCATTCCACATAACTATCTATACTTTCTCCATTGTTAAGATACGAATAGATCGCATTAACACCCATTGCTAAACATCCACTCCTTTTTATCTTAGCTTTATCAATTATAACCGAACTTAAACCAAGCTTTTTTGCTTCATATGCCGAAATACATCCAGCAGTACCTCCACCTATTATAGCGAGATCTGTGTTGATCACTTCCATATCTTTATCCTCCAGTGAGAATCCTCTTTCTTCGACTCAACCTTAAACCCTCTTCTCTCAAGAATTAGTGGAATGTCTCTCGCTGAAGGTGGATTGTCTGTTAAAACTTCAAGGGTTCCATCCACTCTTTTTAAGGCTAACTCTACAAAAAGTTGTGGATATGGACAAGTATTTCCCCTTACATCAAGTTCATATCTATTCTCTCCTATCACTTTAAGTTTCAACTCCACAATACCACCTCACAAACTCTTCAAAACTTTTTCCAGAGGCTTTAAAGTTTCTATAATTATTAACAAGCTTTTTAAATTCTTCAACAGCCTTATCAGGAGAGAGATTCTCCTTATATTTCATTGCAAGTTTTGAATTTCCTCCGATAAACATATCATAAACTTGAACAATCTCCTTTCCTCTCTTTACCAATTTCCCAACAAAACCTACATCAAATACGTTATGACAACCACAAGCATTTCTACATCCAGATATACCTATTTTTAAATCTCCATCAACTGTAAGGAGTTTCTTTAAAAGATCCTTTGAATGGACATCCTTTGTTTTACCACAAAAATCTGAAGGACATGCGATGGAGAGATAGTATGATTCTTTATCATAAATCGTAAAATGCTTTTCCAGTTCTTTTCTTATACTATCTACATCATCAACATCAACGAATATCACATTCTGTTCTGGGGTGAGTCTTACTTCTCCACTTCCATAATCCTTTGCGATAGACGCTATAATCCTTAATTTCTCATCATTCAAAACACCTCCGACAATTGGTAATGTGAAGTAATACTTTCCATCATTTTGCTCTCCAACACCGATATGTGCTTTTGGCTTCAAATCTAACTTTTCAAATCTTTCAAGTTTACCAACTCTCTTCTCTATCTCTTTTAAAAGCTTCTCTATACCCCAGGAGTTTACCAGATTTTTAAATCTGGCTTTGTTCTTACTCTCTCTACTTGAATAATCTCTATGAATCTCAACAACAGCCTTAACAAACTCAAAAACGTCTTTTTCCGGGATGAATACGGGGAGGTGTTTTGCAATAGTCGCTCCGGGATAGCTGGATCCTATAGATCCCCCAACCAGAGCTGTGAATCCATCATCAACACCTATCATTCCAAGATCATTTATATACGCTCTGACACAATCATAACCACAAGCTGTAAAAGCAATCTTAAATTTTCTTGGTAAGTCTATAAACTCTGGATTTCCAGAAAAATATTTTGTGAGCTTTATTGAAATTTTTGCAACATCCTTGCTAATTTTCCCGCTTAGAGGGCAAGTGATAATATTCCTCACATCTCCATATCCAGCAGTTGTAAATCCTTGCCCACATAGATCTGTTGTATAGCCAAGCTTGTAAAGTTTTTCAAATATCTCAATAGCTTTTTCACTATCTATCCAATGTAGCTGTATATCTTGTCTATCGGTTATTTCAGCGTAACCTCTCCCATATTCTTTAGAGAGTTCTGCAATTTCTTCAAGATCTTTGGAGTTTATTATACCAGCTGGTATCTTTATCCTTAGAAAATGTAGTGAGCCTCTTCCTCCATCTCTCCCAAGAGAGTACTTTCCAATAAACTTTCCGATATTTTCAAGGGAAATTGAAACTTCCATAACGATCACCAAATATATGAACAAAATTTCAAATAATGCATATAAACTTAACGGTGTTAAGTAATTAATTTTATAAGATATGAAAAATTTTAAATACTTAATAGTTATGGTTGTTGCTATAACATTTTAAATTTTTTATTTAGGTTGATATATTATCTAAATTAAAAATAATAAGTTTTGAATTAAATAATTATATTAATTATATAATATAATAATATATCTAAATAAAAAGTAAATATTGAAATTATCGTGGAATCGTCAATAGATGAGCAACATTTAAATAGCTTAACTATGTTAAATTTGGGGATGAATCTGAGCAGATACAAGCCTGAAAACCTAAAAAGACCGTCTTCTGGGATGATTAATGTTCATCCCATTCAACGAGGGGGGATATTGACAAAAGAGGCTAAGAAAGTTATAAACGAGTGGAGTGATGGTTATTCAGTTTGCGATTTATGTTTTGAAGGGAGAGTTGATTTGATAAAGAATCCCCCAATAATTGAGTTTAAAAAGGATGTTGCAGAGTTTCTGAATATGGATGAGGTTAGGTTTACTGCTGGAGCTAGACATGCAAAATTTGTTATACTTTCAGCTTTTCATGAAAAGACAATTGTTGTTGACTCTTTAGCACATTATACATCATATATGGCTGCTGAACTCAACGATATGAGGGTTTATGAAGTACCAAACTCTGGTTATCCAGATTTCAGGATAGATGCTGAAAGTTACATTAAAACTTTTGAGAGAGTTAAAGAGGAGACTGGCAAGTATCCTGATATAGCTCTACTAACTCATGTTGATTACCGATATGGAAATGTTGCAAATGCGAAAGAGATAGGGAAAGTTTGTAAAGAATATAATATCCCTCTAATTCTAAATACAGCATACAGCTCTGGATTGATGGAAATAGATGGAAAGAAGCTTGATGTAGACTTCATTGTAGGAAGTGGACATAAAAGCTGGGCAGCAACAGCCCCTATAGGAATTTTGGCTGTAAACTATGATTACACCGATGAAGTTTTGAGAAAATCAAAGTTAAGAGGAGAATGGAGTGGAAGGGGATTTACAAAAAAGGAACTTGCTTTTTTTGGTTGCTCACCAGTTTATGGATTACCTATAATAACTCTTATGGCATCATTTCCATCTGTTGTTGAGAGGGTTAAAAAGTGGGAAAAAGAAGTTGAAAAAGCCAGATGGTTTGTTAGGGAGATGGAGAAGATTGAAGGGGTACAACTCCTTGGAGAGAGACCGAAAAATCATACACTCATGCAGTTTGAATCACCAGCTTTCCATAGTATAGCTAAAAAGCATAAGAGAAAGGGATTTTTTTTGTATCATGAGCTTAAAAAGAGAGGTATCTTTGGTATACATCCAGGAATGACAAAGAACTTCAAGATAAACATATACGGACTTACTAAAGAAGAACTTAGGAGGGTTGTTGAAGCTTTTAAAGAAATAGCGGAAAATTATGGATTGGAGGTGGAAGATTGAGGGGACAAGCTTTTAGGAGATACTTTCAACTCCCCTCACAACTAGTTGCAGTTAAATTCCTTTACGAGGATGTTGAAGGTAGTAGCGGGAATTTTAGATTTTGTGAAGCGGTTAAAAGAGCCTCTAAAGGAGAAAGAATAGTTTTAACAGAGTTTAACCTTTCATGTAGTGGAGCTGAAATCTCTCTCGGCTTTATCCCTCCGTTGTTTGATGAGGAAAATGAAGTTGAATATGAAAATGAGACTGAAGGTATGCTGAATGGTGAAAGAAAAAGTGATGAGAGAAGAGAAACGAAAGCTGTGATTGTTGAACCTTATAGAGGGCAAGAATGCGATGTAATTCTCGTAATTGCAACTCCTGACAAAATTATGAGAATCTCAAGCCTGTATTCACAACTTTTTAATGAGAGTATACATGCCGTATTTAAGGGTGAGAATGCTGTATGTGGTGAAGCTACTGCTTATGTTAAAGAGAGTGGAAAGCCTAACGTTTCTTTCCTTTGTGAAGGAGCTAGAGAATATGCTAACTATTCTAGAGAGGAGATAGTAATAGGTTTTCCAGAGGAGATATTCAAAAAGATGGATTTAGCTATAGAGAGAGAACAGATAAAGTCTTTGTGTGGATGTCTAATGGATGATCTACCTTTAGATGTTGTAAATAGTTTTGAGAAACTAGGTTTTGATAAAGCGACTGATCATTTTATCGGATTTTACAATGGAAGAGTTGTGAAGATTTATATATTCAAAGGTGATAGGAATGCTATAGGAATATACAGCTCTGTTAAATTTAAGAATGAAGAAGACGCTGAGAATGTTGTTAATAAATACGATGGGAATTTAATAGTGTCAAAGAGGGAAAATTGGGTTGAAGTGAGCCATATTGAAGATATGGACGTTTTTCGAGAGGTAAAGAGTCCAGGTTTTGAGGAGAGGATTAAAAAGCTTATAGAGATTGTAGTTGAGGAGGCGAAAAAGATAAAGGAGACATGAGAGCTTATGTTATACATTATGGAGAGATCGCATTAAAGGGGAAAAATAGAGAAGTTTTTGAGAGAAAACTCATCGAAAACATAAATAGGAAGATATGGGAAATTGGAGTTAAAGTAAAGAGGAGATTTGGAAGGTTAGTGATATATGCTGATGACCAAAGAATAGCTGAAAAACTTAAAAAAACTCCTGGAATAAAGTATTTTGCTTTAGCAGAGGTGTGTGATTTAGATATAGATGAGATAAAGAAGAAAGCGCTTGAAACCCTTCCAAGAAAGACTAAAACGTTTAAAATTGAAACGAAGAGAAGTAATAAGAATTTTCCGTATACATCGATTGAGATAAATAGAGTTGTTGGCGAATACATCTTAAAGAGGAGAGACGGAATTAGAGTTGATTTGAACAATCCAGATACTAAGATTTTTATCGAAATTTGTGAAAAAGAATGTTTTATATATACATCAAAAATTCCATCTATTGGAGGGTTACCTGCAGGAGTTGCGGGGAAAGTAATCTCTCTCATCTCTGGCGGGATAGATAGTCCTGTTTCAGCGTTTATGATTATGAAGAGGGGATGTGAAGTAATTGCGGTGCATTTCTTCAATTCAACTCTGCACTCTCCAGAAGTTAGAGAGAAAATAAAAATGATCGCTGAAAAACTCTCTGAATTCCATGAGATAAGGCTGTATATGGTACCTTTTGAGGATATTCAGAAGGAGATTATAAGATTGATTCCATCTAAATACAGAATGGTTGTTTACAGAAGGAGTATGATGAGGATGGCAAATATAATTGCTGAAAAGGAGGATGCAAAGGCAATAGTTACTGGTGATAGTTTATCACAAGTTGCCAGTCAAACTCTTGATAATTTAAATGTAATCTACAATGCATCTTCTCTCCCAGTGCTCTCACCTTTAATTGGAATGGATAAGGAAGAGATAATAGAGGTAGCAAAAAAAATTGGGACATACGAAATATCTATTCTTCCTTATGAAGATTGTTGTTCATTAATGATAGCAAAACATCCAGAAACTAGGGCAAAGCTAAATGAAATCTTGAGAATTGAGTCATCATCTGGTTTTAGTAAGAATTGCGATAAGCTTGAGAGAGAAGCCGTTGAGAAATCCGAGATTTTTGAGTTCGGATGATTATTGGGAATACTTGGGTTGTTAGTGGAAATTTTGTGAAAATTAAACATAAATATAAATAAAATGTTAAAGTAATTAGTTGAATATGTGTATATGAATACAGATTTGGATCAAAGTATATAAAAGAAAACAAAAGAAAAGATAGTAATAAAGATAGTGATAAATAAAGATAAATAAATAATAATAAATAAAAAATAAAAATATGATGAAAGATGCTAAGCTTTGGAGAAGAAGTGATGGGGAGATTGTATGCCAGCTCTGTTGGAGATTTTGTAGAATCAAAGACGGTCAGAAGGGGTTTTGCAATACTAGAGTTAACAAAAAGGGTAAATTGTACACTCTAACTTATGGAAATATAAGTGCCTTAGAAAGCAGACCCATAGAAATCAAGCCGTTTTTTCACTTTCTCCCTGGGAGTAGGAGCATAACATTTTCAACATATTCGTGCAATTTAGCATGTCCTTGGTGTCATAACTGGGAGATTTCAAAGAAACCACCCCTAAACTCTTCAATTAAGATTGGAGTTGATGATATAATTGAACTCGCGTTAAAAAATGGTGATAGAAGTACATGTGCTAGTTTTAATGAACCAACATTACTCTTTGAATTTCTCTTAGATCTCTTTCCATTAGCAAAGAAAAAGGGTTTGAAGAATACTATGGTCTCGAATGGGTATATGACATTAAAAGCACTTGAAATGTTGAAAAGTGCTGGTTTGGATGCTATAAATATTGATATAAAAGGAGATGATGAGGTTTATGAGAAATACTGTAAAGGGGATATAAGATTTGTTTGGAGAGTTATTGAGAAGGCAATAAAAATCGGCTTGCATGTTGAAGTTGTGAATTTGGTGATAACAGATGTGAATGATGATATGGATTGTATAAAGTATGTCGTTGAGAATCATTTAAGGTACGCTGGTAATAAGATACCAATTCATTTTACGAGATATTATCCAGCTTTTATGTTTGGAAAACCGAGAACATCTATTGAAAGGATTGAAATGGCTATAAAATATGCAAAAAGAGAGGGAGTTATGTACGCTTATATTGGAAATGTTCCTGGACATAGGTATGAGAACACATACTGCCCTAGATGTGGGGAGCTTTTAATAAGAAGATTCTCGTATGAGGTAATTGATAATAAGATAACAGATGGGAAATGCAAGAAATGTAACTTTGAAATTTATGGAGTTTGGGGTTAGAATTTAAAATTATTATATGATTAGATTAATCTCAATCTAATTAAATTTCTTTTTATTTTTCTAATTAATCTGATTTTAAAATTAGACAAATTAAATAATATAATTAAATAATATAATTATCGAATTATTATTAATTAACTAAAATTAACTAAATCAAAAGGATTATACCCATAGAGAATATAACTAATGCTAAAACATTTCTCAAGAATTTCTCATTTACTTTTGAATTAAAATAAACACCTAAGTATGTGCCTGGTATAGAGCCAATTGCAAGTAAGCTCACTAATGTGAAATCAACGTTTCCCATTAAGAAATGAATTAAAGCTGAAAAAGAGGAGAGGATAAAACCGTAAAGCACATCAGTTCCAACTATGTTTCTCGGATACATTTTCGTGAATAGTAGGAGGAATAAGGTTACAAGTATACCACTACCAACTGATGTGAATTGCACAATCATTCCAACAGCAAATCCAACGAAAAAAAGAGTCTTTTTTGAAAATTCTCTACCCTCCTTTTTCATAAATGCCCTGCATATCGCTATTACTGCTGTAATTACTAATGTAATTCCCAAGATTTTTGTTAGATAGAAATCTAAGATTGCTAAACCATAACTCTCCCTTATAGTGTTTATGATTACTCCAGCGGTAAAACTTCCAGGGATACTGCCTATCAAAAGGAAGAGAACGAGTTTAACATCTATATTCCCTCGTTTGAAATGAAGAGTTGATGCAGCTAATCTTGTTATAGCTGAATAGAGTAGATCACTTCCAACAGCAATTCTTGCTGGAATTCCCATAAATATTAGAGCTGGAGTCATTAAAGCTCCTCCACCCATTCCAGTTAATCCAACGAGAAAACCGACAACAAAACCTAAGATGACGATCTCCATCTTATCACTTTTTATTTGTTATACTCTTCTTTGTTATATTCTTCTTTTTTATTTTTTAATAATATGATATTATTTATTTTTTATTTTTAGATAGCCCAATTCAGCAATTTTATTTATGACCATTTCTACCTCCTCCTCAACACTCATCCTATGGGTTTCGAGAACAATTTCTGGATCCTCAGATTCTTCATAGATTCCATCATATCCCGTAAGATTTTTTATTTCACCTCTGATAGCTTTTTTGTATAAACCTTTGGGATCTCTCTCAATTCTAACTTCAAGAGGACATTTCAGATAAACCTCAATAAACTTTCCTATCTCGGCCCTAGCTCTTTCTCTTATAGCTTTGAATGGAGAGATCAGAGAAACTATAGCTATAACTCCATTTTTTGATAACATTTTTGCTATAAATATAACTATTCTGTTATGCATCTCTCTATCCTCTTTACTAAATCCTAAATTTGGATACAACTCCCGTCTTATCTCATCTCCATCTAAAATCTCAGCTTTGTACCCCATCTCTCTTAGCTTTTTTAAGAGAGCTTTGGCTAATGTCGTCTTTCCAGAGCCACTTGGACCAGTTAGCCAGATTACTAGCATATTATGCTTTTCCCCCTCATAGGGACGTAAACATCAAAGAGTTTTAGAACAGTCGGAGCAAAATCGTATATGCTAACATCAACTAACCCCCTCTCTCGATCGCGTGTACAGTTATCTGAATATGAATCTGGGAGATGCATGATAAAAACACCGTATTCTGAATGTACAGCGTCATCTGGACCAGTATCATTTTCTGGTAAGTAATTTGATTCATGTCCAAGAGTTCCGGCCGATCTCCAAGAGAGATTATCGAGGTAAACCATGATATCTGGCTTATCTCCTAAAGCAACGGGATATATCTCCTCTGGATAGAACACCTTGGTATCCCATCTCTCCCCATTCGGTCCTCTTATCGATTTTACCGCATCACGTATCTCATCTCTAATGCTGTCATACTCAGATGCTTTTACAACTCCATCTTTTTCCCTACCTTTAACGTTGAGAAATATTCTTGCGTAATATCCACCCCATGCCCATGCTATGGTTGATCTCCAGTCTATGCTTAGTTCATCAAGCCTTACACCTTTCCTCAACTCCTTTCCATCCCTGATTTTTAGGTATCCCTCTTCTATAAGCCATTGATTTATTGCAAAAGCACCCTTCATCCTCTTAACACCATGATCCGATATTATTATAATGGCTGTATCATCCTCCAACAACTTCAGGGTTTTACCTATTTCCTTGTCCAAAAGCTTGTAGTAATCTCTGATAACATTGCTATACTTGCAATGCTCGTATAGATGATGATCTTTATCGAAGTATTTCCAGAACGCATGATGAACTCTATCTAACCCGATCTCAACGAATTGAAAGTAATCCCAATCTTTATTCTCAATTAAATATCTTATAACTTCAAATCTCTTTTGAGTCATCTCCCATATTTCTTCTATAAGCTCGTCTCTCTCCTCTTTCCTGAAAATAACGTCAAATATGTATTCACCAACCAAAGACTCTACTTCTCGCTTAAGACCTTCTGGATAAGTGTAATTTACCGAATTATCTGGTGTTATGAAGCAAGATATTAACCAACCGTTAATCTTCCTTGGAGGATAGGATGGAGGTATGCCAACGAGAATACTCTTCTTCTCACTTATATAGTCCCAAATATGAGGTTCTGTAACTTTTTTGCTATTGGCAATCCATATATCTTTGTAACTTCCATTTTTCCTATGTCTAAACCCGTAAAGTCCAAGTTCTCCAGGAGTTTTTCCAGTAGTCATTACTGTCCAAGCTGGTATTGTTATTGCAGGGATGCAACTCTTCATACTTCCATAAATGGAGTTTTTGATAAGCTTTTTTATATTTGGCATCTCATCTATGAACTCATAAAAAAGCAACTCTGGAGGAGCTGAGTCCAATCCTATTACGAATACTTTGCCTTTAACATCCTTAGCTTTCATAACCATCAGCTTATGAATGGCTTTTTAAAGCTCAGAATTATCTTAGCTACTTCTTCCCTCATCATCTCTTTGGGAGGTATCTTTCCTTTCATCAACATTTCTCTTATCTCAGTTCCACTTGGCAAGATTATATCCTCTCCATCATGTGGGCATATCCTTTCATTCACATATCCGTAGCATCTCTTGCAGTAATAGAACCTCTTGAAGAATATTGGTGTTATCCCCAGATCTGGAAATTCGTTAAATATCTCCTGAGCTTCATAGGGTTTGTAATAATTTCCAACACCAGCATGATCCCTTCCGACTATAAAATGTGTGCAACCGAAGTTTTTCCTGATTATTGCATGGAATACAGCCTCTCTTGGCCC
>WAJX01000088.1 GCA_015523665.1 Ferroglobus sp. | reverse complement strand
TCTTTAAATAATAAAAAATAAAATTTAAAATAATCGTTTATGATCTCACGATATGAGGGGAGAGATCTCCATTTTTGTATCAGCTATTTTAATGGGACTTCTCCCTCTTTTTGTAAAAATTATTGCGAGTGTGGTAGAAAATTCTCTAACAATCGCTTTCATCAGACATTTTTTTGGGTTAATATTTATCTCCGTAATCCTACTCTTTACATCTCAAAAACCGAGGTTTAGTAAAGAACTTTTCATGCTAGGAGTTGTTAATACGACAGTCATATCACTTTACATAGCGTCAATCTCCTTATTATATGCAGCAACAGCAGCATTCTTATTATACATGGCCCCTATTTATGTGGCAATTTACCTCTTTTTAATCAAAAGAAATATTGATAAATCATTTATCGCTATTCCAATTGGCATATTTGGGTTGTTACTCATGCTATCCCCATATGGAGAGTTAAATATCGGATTGATTTACGGCTTTTTTTCTGGAATTGTATATGCAATATTCTTCATCTTCATTAAAAGATTGAGACAGGAGTATAGCTCACTCAATATAACTTTCTCGAATCTTTTGGTTGGTACAATTTTACTATCCCCATTTGCCTTTGAAATTGGATCTTTTGATCCAATTTTCATACTTCTTGGATTAATTCCAACTGCAATCCCATTCACACTTTTGAGTTATGGAATGAAATTTGTTAGAGAAGATAGAGCAACAGTTATAGCATTAGTTGAACCGTTAACAGCTAGCATAATTGGTTTTATGGTCTTTGGAGAGTTTTTATCTTTTAAACAGATAATTGGTGGATTTATGATTTTAATAGGAGTTGTAATGGCTATGCTATATGAACATTGAGAAGAGTATATAAGCGAGGATTAACATTATTAAAGAATGCTTTATTCCTGATGAGAAACTCCCCTCTCCCATAACCCCTGCAACTAAACCAGCGAAAAAACCTTGAAATATTGCTGCGTGCATAAAGATGTTTTTATAGAATTCCTCGTTGAGAGTTGCCAACCCCATAAGTCGGCCACCACTCTGTGCCACTTTAGTTGCACTCTCTGCAAGAACTGAGAGGAAAGTTGTGGAGATGATATAGACTATGCCGATAAATACGAAGAAAGATATGTAAATTATGATAACATACATAAACATACTTTTGAGCCGTTCTCTTCTGAGAAGGTCAGCATTACTTGCGTCTTTTGCTGAAATTCTCAAAACCTCAGTTACATTTCCAGTGGATCTCAGAGCTTCAACGAGAAGCGTTATCGTTCGTGTTAATTCAAAAACCCTTAAACGATTTGCAAATCTAATCAAAGAATCTTCAAGACTTATCTTCCAATCTAAATCAGCTTTTATCCTTTCAATCTCCTTTTTTAATCCACTTGTTTCAGTTCTAACCATCATCGCAATAGCTTTGTGAATTGGCATCCCACTCTCGTTTGCAGATGCTAATTTATTGAGAAATACAGGTGTGAGTCTTAATGCTCTACTAGCTTTTTTACTCTTCATTTCATGAAGAATGGTGAATGGAAGCAGTAATATTATTACAGCTATTATAAAGTAATCGTCGATTAGAAATACCCAATCTATTGTTGGAGATGGAGGATAGTTCATCAGCCCCATAATTATAAATGCTAAACTTATAGGAAATGTAAAAATCATGGAAGCTTGGGGATAATTTCTTACCAAATTTATTGGGTTCAGATATTTTTTTCTAAATTTCCAAGCTTCATATTTTTTCTTTATCTTTTCAGTTAACTCCCTCCTTATAGAATATCTCTCTTTTATGAGAGGTGGTTGCTCCTCTTCGATTGGGCTTATCATCTTTATAACTCCAGCAAACATAAAAGAACCGACTGGTATAATAAGATAGATCAACGCATATAACATCCTCTGATCTGCTTGTCCCATAACAGCCATTACAGTTTGTATTATTATAAGGAAAAGTGGTCCAGCAACAAAAGCTGTGATATAGCTTTCTGCCATAAGTCCGAGAAAGTCTAAAAAGCTCTTTTGATCTTGTCTCGCTCTTTCAAGATAAAAATCAGCTCTCTCTTCAAGATATGTTGATATATTTCCTCCACTTTCAATTATAGTTATAAGTCCGTGAAGGAAATCTCTCAAGTTCTCAGACGGAGAATTTTCAACAGCATCGGTTAAGGCTGTTCTTAAATCCTTAGCAAGAACGTCCATGTCTCTCACTATTTTCGCAAATTCTCTGGCTATCTCACTATAAACGTCTTCGTATGAGGCTATCGACCTAAAAATATTTGTTATGCTCATTCCACCAATGCTTAAAGAATACATAAATGTTATAGCATGTGGTAAGAGTCTGTCGATCTTACTCTTTCTATCGCTAATGATGAAAGATGGATAAATTTTAAAGAGTAATTTTCCAAGTTGATAGAAGATTACAGTAATGATCACTGCCAAAAACATTCCCCAAAATATGTTTCTATATTTCAGCCAGAAACTTAAATATGGTTCTGGGAATGTTATATTGAAGGTAGGTATATTTGCAAAATATATGATAAAAATAGCAACTACAATTCCAATTACCAACCCTACTATGGCCATTATAGTTGAGAAGAGCATTTGAGATGCTATATATACCTCTGGAGGAACATTTATCATTGCCTGTTGTAAAGATTTGCCCAACTCATAGTAATCTGATAACTTTCTCCTAGCTCTCTCTCCAAAAATTCTATACGCAAGTCTCGTAAATTCATTTTCTTGTTTTATCATTCTATCAGCCTCATCACCTTCTCAGCATCACTCTGATATGCATGTATAATTTTAGCAACCTCCTTATAATCCCTTATATTGTTATCCAACATGTATTTAAGCACCGCCCTCTTCCTCTCAAGCTCCTCCTCAAGCTCCCTCCTACTCCAACCCCTCATCTTCCTTATCTCATCTAAAGCTTTTGAAGAACCAACTAAACCGTGCTCATCCTTAACGCTGTCCCATGAAAAGACCGTTGTCGTTTTCAGTATCTTAGTATGAGGATCTAAACCAACTATTTCAGCTATCTCAAGATTCCTCCTAACCCTCTTGTTCCCGATGTAAACCTGAGCCTGAATAC
>WAJX01000087.1 GCA_015523665.1 Ferroglobus sp. | reverse complement strand
CTCCTCAACAGATTTTGCGTGTAAATTAAGCCCTTCTGCTTTAGCAAGTTTTATTATAACATCTGAAATTTTTCTCAATCCTTCTTTACTTAGAGATTGGTATGTCATACTTTTCATAAACGTTTCAACTCCCAGTCCAGAGTACATTTTCGCATAGCCTAAAGTTGGTAAAACATGGTTTGTTCCACTCGCATAATCTCCAGCTGAGACTGGAGAGAACTCTCCAATAAAAACACTTCCAGCATTGTTAATTTTGTTTAGGAGATTGAAAGCAGTATCAACATCGACAAATAAACTCAGGTGTTCTGGAGCTATTTCGTTTGCAATTTTTATAGCATCATCAACACTTTTTACAACTCTAACATGAAAATTATTTGAATCAGTAAGTTCTCTAATTTTCCTCTTAACATCCTCTGCAATTTCTTTAGAAGTTGTTAAGAGGATTGCTATTGAATTCGGATCATGCTCGAGTTGCGCTAAACAATCGTAAACTATAAAGTTGGAATTAGCATGTTTATCAGCTATAATAAGAATTTCCGAAGGGCCTGCAGGCATGTCTATTGCTACATCCTTTTGCACTAAGAGTTTAGCTATCGTAACGTAAATATTGCCTGGTCCAACTATCTTATAGACTTTTTCAACTGTTTCAGTGCCATAAGCCATTGCAGCTATCGCTTGGGCTCCACCTACAGCATAGATCTCATCAACTCCAGCAATATCACATGCTACGAGTGTTAATGGATTAACACCATTCTCAGATGGTGGTGTTGAGGCGACAAGTTTTTTAACTCCAGCTATTCTTGCTGGAATTGCGGTCATCAATGCTGTGGATGGATAACTGGCTCTTCCCCCAGGTATGTATATTCCCACTTTTTCAATTGGCGTATATCTCTTTCCAAGGATAATGTCTCCGAAATCTATACGCATATCTCTCTCTGGGGAAGTTATTGAATGAAATCTCTCTATATTCTCTTTTGCAATTTCAAGTGTGTCAATTATTTCATCATCAACTCTTTCATACGCTTCGTCAATTTTTTCTTCCGGAACTTTTATGTAACTAAGTTTAATGCCATCATATCTTTCTGTTAGTTCGTATAATGCTTTATCTCCTTCTTTTTTCACTCTTTCAATTATCTCCTCAACTACTTTCTTATATTTGTCGAAGTTGAGCTTATAGTTGAGCTCATCCCTCCACTTCATTAGAGTTCCCCCGCCATTTTAGTTAAATAATCTCTAATAGCGCTTATAGCCTCTCTTAGAACATGTCTGTTATCATAATCTCTAACTATCTTTTTCAGCAAGTTTATATTTGTACTCTTTAACTCTCTTGCAAACTTTATCATATTTGGAATTGCCCTCACTATATTATCCACAATCGTTATATCGGCCATTCTTGCGGTTCTTGATAAGGGATTTAAGTCGATAGCGATAACAAACTTTCCATGCCTCTTTAAAACTTCACACCTATCTCCATCCTCAAGAGGAACTAAAACTACATCAGCTTTATATATCCCCCTACTATCAACTATCCTCCTGGTTGATTCTAATCCTTCTAAACTTACATCTCCTTCATGATAAACTTTAGCCCCATAACTCTTTAATTTATCAGCAATTTTTTTAACTCTCTCTTTACTGTAGTGGAAGAGATTAACCTCTAAAGGCGTATTCAAAGTTTTCGAAAGTTCAGCTATTTCTTTAGCTACAAGACTGGCTGTATTTCCATTGACAGATATAATTGGAGATTTGGCTAATAAAATTGAAGCAACAGCAGTTTTTTCAGCCTCATAAGCAAAATCATGAGTTCTCTCCCCAAGGATGTAATCAAAAGCCTCTCCTCTCCCATGAGCTATTAAACCTTCAAGAACCGCTAAGCCCTCTTTTACACCTTCAACTAACTTCTCCCTTGTTATTAAAGATGTGTAACGTGGATGTGATCTAGGAACTTGCATATCTGCAATTAAAAGGAAAAGATTAAAAGTGTTGCTACAATCTTCATCTCTTCAAAGCCTCAATAATCCCTACCCATTTTCTCGTCATAACCACAGTCTTAGAAGTTCTTTTAACAACTTTTTCAGGAAAGACACCCTTTAGAAAATTTTTAAGGAAAGGTTCTGCGGTAGAACCAATAAAGATTGCATCATGATTTTCAGCTTCCCTAACTATAGCATCAACAACGTCATTAGCTATGATAAATTTACTCTTAGCTTTAATCCCATTCAAAAGTTCTTCAGCCTCTTCAAAAATCTTTTTAGCCTTTTTTTCATCATTTCTTGATTTCCCAACATACATAAGCGTTATCTCAGAATTCTCCAATTTTGCAAATGATTTTGCTAATTCTATTGCCAGTTTGGCATGAACACCTCCAGCAGTTGGAATTAGAATCTTTTTTATTTCATCTCCACCAAATCTTATAACCACCACATCACAATTAGCCTTCATTAAGATTGGATCAATAGTACTTCCAAGGATGAAGTCTCTTCTAAAAGTCCTACCTCTCCAACCCATGATGAGTAGATTTGGCTTCTCCTCCTCAATAGTGTTGAGAATAGCTTCACTAACTCTTCTCCCAATTTTCACAACCCCTCCAGAATCAAATTTCTCGACAATATCTCGAATAAAAGATTTTGCTTCATTAACGTATCTACCAACAGCTGTTAAAGGTGTTTGAGAGGGGAATGTCAAAACATTCAAAAATGTGATTTGAGCTTTTTTATCTTTAGCTATCACCTCCGCAAACCTTCCCAACTTTAGAGCGAATGCGGGATTAGCTATTGGAACTAGAATTTTATATTCCAATTCCTTAA
>WAJX01000086.1 GCA_015523665.1 Ferroglobus sp. | reverse complement strand
TTATTGGAAATTAATATCCAGGATTCAGGGGTGGTGAGTTTGCATTATACAGTTCTTGTTAATGGAAAAAAATACGATGTTGAAGTTACTGAGATATCTCCTCAAAGATTTGAGGTAATAGTTAATGGGAAAAAAGCTATTATAGACGTAGAAATGAGAGAAGAGAGAAAAATAAGCCTAACCAAAGAAGAGAAGGTAGTTGAAGGTGGTGGAGAAGTGAAGGTTGACATGTCTGGAGTTATTGTGAAAATATTGGCTAATGAAGGTGAGAAAGTTGAAAGAGGAGAACCGATCGCAATTCTTGAAGCTATGAAGATGGAAAATGAAGTAGTCTCACCAAAAGATGGTGTTGTGAGAAAGATATTTGTTAATGAGGGTGATAAAGTTCAAACTGGGCAGGTTATAGCTTTAATTGAATAATTTTTGGGTGATTTTATGAGCTATATGGATAATGCGAATAATATGAATGGGAATATGAGTAAGAAAGAATGGGAGGATAAGTATGTTAAGCCATTTATAAAAAAAGTTCCAGAAAGAAAATCTGAGTTTAAAACTCAGAGTGGATTTGTTGTTGATAGACTTTACACACCTGAAGATATCGATATAGATTACTCAAGGAAATTAGGCTATCCTGGAGCTTATCCATTTACAAGAGGTGTTTATCCAACAATGTATCGTGGAAGGCTATGGACTATGAGGCAATATGCGGGTTTTGGAACAGCTGAGGAGACGAACAGGAGATATAAATACTTGCTTGAGCAAGGACAAACAGGATTGAGTGTTGCATTTGACTTACCAACTCAAATAGGTTATGATAGCGATCATCCAATGGCTCTCGGGGAAGTTGGAAAAGTAGGAGTTGCTATAGATACAATTGAAGATATGGAAATTCTATTTAGTGGTATTCCACTTGACAAAGTTTCCACCTCGATGACAATAAATTCAACAGCAGCACAGATTTTAGGTATGTATATCATCATTGCTGAAAAACAAGGTGTGAGGAGGGAAAGCTTAAGAGGAACTGTTCAGAATGATATGCTTAAGGAATATATAGCGAGAGGAACTTACATCTTCCCACCCGAACCGTCTTTGAGGCTGGCAACTGATATAATAATGTACTGTGCCAAAGAAGTGCCAAAATGGAATTCTATAAGCATTTCTGGATATCATATGGAGGAGGCTGGAGCAACTCCAGTTCAAGAGGTAGCTTTTACACTAGCTAATGGAATTGAGTATGTTCAGAGAGTTGTGGATAGAGGGATGGATGTTGATAAATTTGCACCAAGGTTAAGCTTCTTCTTTTCAGCTGGAAATAATTTATTTGAGGAGGTTGCGAAGTTTAGAGCTGCAAGAAGGCTTTGGGCTAAGATAATGAAAGAGAGATTTAATGCAAAGAATGAGAGGTCAATGATGCTAAGATTTCATGTTCAAACTGCTGGTTGCACTTTAACAGCTCAACAACCCGAGAATAATATAGTTAGAGTTACAATTCAGGCTTTAGCTGCTGTACTTGGTGGTGCTCAAAGCTTACATACAAATAGTTATGATGAAGCTTTAAGCCTACCAACAGAAAAAGCTGTTAGGATCGCTTTAAGAACTCAACAGATTATAGCTGAGGAGAGTGGTGTTACTGATGTTATAGACCCTCTTGGAGGGAGTTATTATGTGGAATGGCTTACAGATAAGATTGAGGAAGAGGCTATGAAATATATAGAGAAGATAGATGAGATGGGAGGAATGATAAGGGCTATTGAAAGTGGATACGTTCAAAGAGAGATACAGAAATCAGCTTATGAAAAGCAAAAGGCGATAGATGATGGAGAGATAGTTGTAGTGGGAGTTAACAAGTATAGGATTGAAGAAGAGATAGATATAGAAGTTCTTAAAATAGATAAAAAGAGTGTTGAGAGACAGATAGAGAGATTGAGGAGATTTAGAAAAAATAGAGACAAAACAAAGGTTGAAAAATCTCTTGAAAATCTTAAAAAAGCTGCAGAAGGTGATGAAAATCTCTTTCCTTATATACTTGAAGCTGTAAAAGCTAAAGCAACTTTAGGAGAGATGACAGATGCATTAAGAGAAGTTTTTGGAGAATATAAAGCTCCACAGATATTTTAAGTTTTAAAATTTTTAAGGTTTAAACATTATTTTTAGTTTTACAAACTAAAAAATAGTGATATTTGTAATAATTAAATCTTTCAACTTTAAAGTATC
>WAJX01000085.1 GCA_015523665.1 Ferroglobus sp. | reverse complement strand
GAGTAATTCCTAAAGAAAGGGCTGAAGAATACTTAATTATCGTGAGTGTTTTCATACATCCAAAAGCTAAGAATAGAGACAAAATATTTTATTACAATTATGGAGCGACAAAACTGGCTTTAAAGAGAGCTATGAGTAACTTTCCGGATGTTGAAACGGTTATTTATGAAAAAGATAGAAGTTTCCATCCATTAGTTGGCAGAAAGTTAACAAAACTTTGGGATCCACCTTATTTGCAGATTGCAATTGACATCCCAGATTTAAGTGAAGTTTTGAAAGTATTAAGACAAATTCCTGAGAGTGATCACATAATATTTGAAGTTGGCACACCCCTAGCCAAAAGATATGGAGCTGAAGTTATATTAAAGTTGAGAGAAGAGAGAAAAGATGCGTTTTTCGTTCTTGATCTAAAAACACTTGATACGGGGAATTTAGAGGCAAGAATGGCTGCAGATGCAACTGCAAATGCTGTCGTCATCTCAGGATTAGCTCCTATAACAACCATTGTAAAAGCGATCAGAGAAGCTGAAAAAACCGGGATATATAGTGTTGTCGATATGCTGAATGTTGAAGATCCAGTTAAAAGGTTAGAGAAAATAATAAACGCTGGTGTTAAACCAGAAGTTGTTGAATTACATAGAGCTATAGATTCTGAACATGAAGAACCGCCATGGGCAAAAGCTAAAGATATAAAGAAGGATTTTGATGTTCTTGTTGCGGTTGCGGGAGGTATAAAGCCAGAAAATGTAGAGATGGCAATTCAGCAAGGAGCGGACATAATTATTGTAGGAAGGGCTATAACAAAAGCTAGAGATATTGAGGGAGCTACAAGAAAGTTTTTAAACTATATGAAACCAGATACAGACCAATTTAGAGTAATGACGGATTTTTAGGTGTTACTATGGATATAATAATTAATTTCAAAGCCTATAAAGAGGGATCTGGAAAAAGAGCTCTGGAATTGGCAAGAATTGCTGAAGAAATATCGGAAAAGGTTGATTTTTATATAGCTGTAGCTCCAAACTATCTTGACATATCCGATATCATTAAAAACACGAACATTGACGTTTTTGCTCAGCACGTTGATGCTGTTGAGTATGGTAGCTATACTAGTAGGATAAATGCAGAGATGTTAAAAGAAAAAGGAGTTAGAGGGAGTTTGATAAACCACAGCGAAAGAAGACTTAAACTCGCCGATATAGAATATATTGTCTCAAAATTCCGAAAATTGGGTTTAGTTTCTATTGTGTGTACAAACAATATAACAACCACAGCCTCAGCATCAGCTTTAAACCCAGATTATGTTGCAATAGAACCCCCAGAACTTATAGGAACTGGAATATCTGTAAGTAAAGCTGAACCAGAAGTTGTTGAAAATTCTGTAAAGGCTGCAAAAAATATCAACAAAAATGTTAAGGTTTTATGTGGTGCAGGAATAAGTGATTATGAAGACATTGTCACAGCTTTAGATTTAGGATCAGATGGAGTTCTAGTAGCTAGTGGTATTGTAAAAGCTAAAGATCAAAGAAGGGCACTTGAAGAACTAGTTGGACTTAGATGATTTAACAATAATAGCATTTTACATATAAATAAAATTTAGATTAATTTAAATGAGTAAAAATTAATAGAGATCCACAACTTTTCCTGGGTTAAGTATATTATTTGGATCAAATATCCTCTTTATTTCTTTCATTAATTCAATTGCCCTTTTTGGTAAAGTCTTAGTCATATCTCTTTTTTTCACAATCCCAATACCATGCTCGGCTGTTATATACCCTCCAAGCTTCATAGCTGTTTCAAAAGCATAACTCTTGAATTCCTCATACTTCTCCTTCCAGTCTCCTATACTCGATTTCATTATTTGTTGATGCACGTTTCCATCACCAGCATGTCCAAAGTGTAACACTCTAATTCCAATACTCTCTGCCTTATCTTTACATTTTTCGACATACTCGGCTATGCTTGCTGGAGGAACAGAAACATCTAAAACCTCAATCGTTTCATCTTTTAATCCCTCATAAATCAAGCTTCTTATTTCCAAAACATCTCTTTGCTCCTTTCTACTAATAGCAACATAGACATCAATGGCATTATATTCCTTTACAATTTTCTCAATCATTTCTGCTTTTTTCATTAACTCCTCCTCACTCTTACCATCTATAATCACCATAAGGTCAGCGTTCCCTTCTTTACTTGGCCATTTCTTCCCAGTAGCCTTTTCTCCAGCTTTTATAGCCTCTCTTTCTATGTATTCAATAGCCATAGGCATTACTTTTTTTAATATCTCTGGAACTGATTTAATCGCATCTTCAGTCCTGTTAAACGGGATTACGAGCGTGTAAGTATCTCCTATTTCTGGAAGCAGACGTAAAATAACCTTCGTAACTATGCAAAGAGTGCCTTCGCTCCCAATAATGAGGTGGAGTAAATCATAACCAGTAGCATTTTTAATAACCTTACCACCTAACTTTAAGATTTTGCCATCTGGTAAGACTACTTCCAAACCAACAACATAATTTCTCATTATTCCATATTTTACCGCTCTAGCTCCCCCAGAATTGTTAACCACAAGTCCTCCTATAGTTGCACTCTCATCTCCAGGGTGAGGTGGAAAGGAGAGATTTGGAACTCTCTCCAAAGTCTTTAGAAGTTGATGCAATGTTACTCCTGCCTCACATACAACCATTAGGTTATCCTCATCAATTTCGATTATCTTATTTAACCTTTCCATAGAGATTATTATACTCGGTTGTATCGGAATTACTCCTCCACTTAAACCAGTTCCCCCACCTCTCACGATTACAGGAATTTTTCTCCTATTAGCAAATTTCATTATTTCCGAAATTTCTTTTGTATTCCCAGGTTTAACAACAATAACATCCTTAGATGGTTCAGGGAGTATAAATTTCGGAGTTTCATCGTAAATGTAAGCATCAATGCCATTCTTAATAACATTCTCCTCTCCTACGATCCGTTTTAACACATGGACAATCTCTTCATCCATGAATCAATGAATTTCTAATATCTATTATTAATGTTACCGACATAACGACATACATAACTAATATTCATAACCAATATTTATGATTATTATTTATAAATACTTCATAAAATTTTATATATTATGCTTAATTATCAATTAACTCAATTGGGTTCGCTATGGCAAACTCCTAATTATAAACATAATTTAAAAATTTTATTTATATATATGATATATAAATAAATAGAGAGCTAATGCAAATTAAAGTACATAATAACAATACAGCAATGTACAACAATACAATAACAATTTTATAATAACTAACTCACTATTGATGGCATGAGATACGGGGATGTTTATGATATAATTAAAAGACATACTTCATTTTATAGAGATTCCCTTCCCTTAATTGCAAGTGAGAATATAACAAGTAAATTTGTCAGATGTTGTTATTTAAGTGATTTAGGACACAGATATGCCGAAGGAAAAATAGGAGAGAGGTTTTATGAAGGTTGTAGCTTTATAGATGAAATCGAGCAAATCACAGTTGATCTAATGAAAGACCTTCTCAATGCTCCGCATGTAAATGTCCAACCTATAAGTGGAGTTGTTGCAAACATGGCTGGATTTTTTGCTTTAACTAAACCAGGGGATAAGATAATGGTTTTATCAATTCCATCCGGTGGACATATAAGTCATGAAAAATACTCCGCAGCAGGTTTAAGAGGTTTAAAGATTATTCATTATCCTTTTGATAACGAAAGAATGAATATCGATATAGATAAAACGGAAAAAATCGCTGAAAAAGAAGAGCCCGCTTTATTTGTCTTAGGAGCTAGTTTATTCTTATTCCCACATCCAGTAAGAGAGATTCATGAAATAGCTGAGAGAATTGAGGCTAAAGTTCTCTATGACGGTAGTCACGTTCTTGGTCTTATAACCGGTGGAGAATTTCAACAACCAATCGATGAAGGGGCTGACGTTCTCACAGCTTCAACCCATAAAACATTTTTCGGGCCACAAAGAGCGATAATAGCCTGTAAAGATTATCTAAAAGATAAAATAGATAATGCTGTATTTCCAGGAGTTGTTAGCAATCATCATTTAAATACACTTGCAGGATTAGCAATTTCAGCTATGGAAATGAAACTCTATGGAAAAGACTATGCTATTCAAACTATTAAGAACGCGAAAAAACTTGCAGAAACTCTTGCAGAATTAGGATTAAAAGTCTTGGGGGAAGATTATGGATACACAGAGTCCCATCAAATCGCTGTGGATGTTAGAGATTATGGAAGAGGAGCGAAAGTTGCAAAAAAGTTAGAGAGCATAAATGTGATAATAAACAAGAATCTCCTACCTTGGGACACAATTAAAGAGACTAATAACCCATCTGGTATAAGAATAGGTGTGCAAGAAGTAACGAGACTTGGAATGAAAGAGAGAGAGATGGAAGAAATAGCAGAGATAATTTATAATGGGATTATAGGAAAAGACACTCAGCTAAACTTAAAAAAGAGAGTTGTAAGGTTAAAAAGAAGATTTACAAAAATTAAATACACCTTCGAAGAGCATGAAGCTTATTCTTTCCTTCCATGTTAAATAATATTAAAAATATATAAATTATTTATTTAATTTTTGTATTTCGATTGATATTATCATCTAATCTGCCAACACTTAATAAAGCTTTGATAAATTTATTAGATTCTAATGTAAAAAGCTTTATTATGGGATAAAATTTACTATAAATCAACATTTCAGAGTAAAAAGAGGAGTACTTACAGTACAGCATCCCATTTTAAAACAATAAAAAATTACAAATCAAAAAATAGAGATTAGGAATAAACGATGAAAAATAAAAAGGATTCTTAATTCGTTATATGTAATAGCTATCAGAACTGGACTGAATGTTATGAGAATGAAACTTGTTATTTATCGAATTTAGAGAAAGAAGTAGTAATTAGATCTCATAATGAACTTGAAGATCTTATTTTTGAACGAGTAATAATAAGGGAAGAGAAAGGGAAATTAAAAAAAGAAGAATTTGTAAAAACTCTTTCTGAGATATTGCAAGATGA
>WAJX01000084.1 GCA_015523665.1 Ferroglobus sp. | reverse complement strand
GAAATAATCTCTTTATATTCTTCCACTAAATCTTTTGGGGTTACTATTAGCGAAAATATTTCTTTTATACTCTTTAAATCAACCCACCGCTCGCTGTTCCAAAAGCTATCTTTAGAAAAGCTGAAATAGCTCCAAATTGTATGTTGAATATTGAACAATGTGTCTGCAATTCCGCCATCTTTATGTCCGATTAATATATAGTCTCTTCTAATTCCCTCGTCATTAATGTTTGGAATGAATTTTTCTTCTAGTTTAAGTATCTCTGCAACTTTTTCAAAATTCTCTTTCAATTTTGGATATGCTTTTTCAATGAAAAATCTCGGTATGCAACGGGTGTTTAATATAAAGAACATGTGATAATCATGATTTGCTGAAATGCTCACTATTGATTTGTAGATTTCTTTAATTATTTCCAGAATCTTTTCAGGAGAATTGAGTATTTCCTTAATTTCCCTATCTTCTACATCTTGTGGTTCTATCTCTATTTTAGAGAGAACTTCTTCAACCAATTCTTTCATGTAGGTAATAAATACAAGAAATGATGTATCCTCAAATTTACATTCAATACCATTTTCTACAGGATTTAGTCCAGCCTCTACAATAAGCAACCCATTCCTTTGGATTGATGGAAATTCCTAATGCGTCTTTGTAAAATTTGGCAAGACTATTTTGAGCATATTCTCCATCTTTTGTTATACCGCCCAAGAGTATTTCTTTAATTGATTCTCGATTTAAGGCTTCTTTTAAATTCGTTTTAAGAATGTCTTCTAAATGCTTTCGTAGTTTTAAGATGACGGAAAGTTGGTTATGTAAAGGTATAAACTTTTCTCTAATCCATCCTTTCCATTCGTTTTCATCAGTATAATCAAACCCTATAATTTCATCGTAGCTCTTCATTTTTCTCACCCAAACGAGGTAAAGCTAAAGCCATTTTCGTATACATAAATTATTTTTATCAAACTTGTGAAAAGCCAGGGCATATTTTCATCTAACATTTCCATAAGAGTCTTTCCACTTTCTTCGATTCTAGAACTGCTTTCTGATGCTGTGATACCTTTGAAATAAATCCAGGAAGAGTATTTTTCTGGAAGTTGTGATTCGATCCTTTCTATAAATTCCTCTTTTAGATTTGGAATTTTACCAAAAAGCATGCCTAACGTTTCTTTGATTTCTGAAGAATGAGAAAATTTACTCCATAAAAGTTCATTAAGTTTAACAATAGCGCCTCCAAATGATTTACCTTGTTTTTTGGGATTATATTCAGGGAAGCAATAAATTGTATAATCCTTAAACGTTTGAGTTTCTGGATTAATAGGATTATTCCAGTCCAACTCCATTAAACCAAACTCATTTTGAAGAAACTCAAGAGCTTGATCTATTCTTGGGTAAGCAGTTTTCATAGTTTTATAGGAAACTTGATTTATAGAGCATAGGAAAAATGTTCCATAGTTATGGTTTAAAGTAATGTTTAACAATGCTTGGTAAAATTTTTTGATTAATTCTTTAACTTTCTCTGGATTTCTCTTTAATTCTTCATAATTAACTTGGGGTTCTTTAAAATCTGGAACCAGTGTTTGGTATTGAAGTGCATAATCGAGAAGATTGAAAATTTCTCTAACTAATTTTATAAACTCTGTTTCTACGACTTCAACAGTAATTTCTGTCAAAGTTTCACCATGTTGTTGCTGTAATATCCAAGATTGCAAATCTTTCAATCTTAAACCAAAAAATTTGAGATAAAATTTAGCCAAACTATTTCGAGAAAAGATTTCATCGCTTGAAATACGTATTCCTCCTAAAAGGAGGGGTTTATCTTCTTCCTCTACTTCACTTAACTGCAAATTATCAAATTCTCTCTTGAGCTCTTCAAAATATTCTTTAATTATCCACGCACTCCTCCACAGGGGAATTACTGAATTCATTATGTAGCTTTTCCATTCTTCTTTGTTTGTATAATCAATAAATTCTTCTACTTCATCATACGTTTTCATTTTTCTACACCTCTGGCTATTTCTTTAATAATATTTTCAGGAGACTTTAACCTATACAACCCTTCCCTAGCATCTTCAGGATCTAATTTCATCTCTAACCAATCAGCCTTTCCCATTTCAGATAAAATAACGCTAACCATTCTTTCATTATCTGGTAAGGTTTTGGTGGCCTGCTCATGATTAAACTCTTTATCCTTAAACTTAACCCAAAGCAAAGAGTAACGTTGCATAAGCCATTTAGGTAAAAGGTTCTACCGTTTTACATCACCCACAATACTCTTCCAGTAGTTTAAAATTATTTTCATACTTCTTGAATTTTGGATTTTTGCGAAGACCTTTATTTTTGCTCCACAAAGCTAGATTTATATGGTATTTGCCTTTATTCTTTCCCTTCCTGTTTTTACTAGCGACCTTTACGAGCTCCTTTGAAGGAATTATCCAATATGTATCTAGCTGTTCTGAGTAAAAAATGAAAAAATAATTGTCTCTTGGATTTATTGTCATTGCTGCAAATCTTGCGGCATCATAAGGTTTACAATTTTTAGACCTAGCTTTTATTTGAATATCTATGTAAACTGGTTTGCTATTGACAACTTTCTTTATGATACAATCCACTTGTTGATCGTCTACTAGAGGAATGTAAACATCAAAACCTCTTTTAAGAAGCTCCGATATAGCGATAAATTCCTGCCTTTTCCCGAAGGATGCTAAGGTTCTATAAGTCCTATTATCCATATCCATAACATAATTAATAGTTCAAATATTTATACATTTTTTGGATAACATATATACTTAATATTGAAATATTTAAATATTAGTTATGCTAATTATGCTGATAACATATCAGATATGCTATAAACATAAGGTAAATCCCAGAGGGAGTCAGGTTAAGAGTTCGCTTTCTGGGAGTAAGGGTGCTATGCTATGACAACTCCCATATGGAAAAGAGGGAATATAAAACTTTTGTAAGTGGAAAGTTCAGCTTAAAAAGCTTCAAGAGTATGAAGAAGTTAAAACTTGGCTGAGAACGGTAAGCGAAAGTTCTAGAAGATTGTACTTACATGCTTTGAGACATTTCTGTGAATTTTGCAACAAAGACCCAAAAGAGTAATCTTGATGAGGGATAAAG
>WAJX01000083.1 GCA_015523665.1 Ferroglobus sp. | reverse complement strand
GGTTCATGTCTATCCAACAATGAGCGAGGCGATAAAGATGGTTGCCCAGACGTTTTACAAGGATGTAATAAAGCTCAGTTGCTGTGCTGAATGACAAGAATTTCAAAAAGAGGGAAAGTTTTAACATCAAATTTAATATTTTAAAAATATTAAATTAATTTTTTATTTATCATAGTATAGCAAATTAAACAAAAACAATCAACAAACTGTGTGAAAACTCACGCAACTTTTTGAGATTTGAAGCTATATAATGCTGTTTTATGGGCATATTATAGTAACTACGCAACTTTATAATTATAATATTGTTCTCATTAACAAATTAACATTATTTGTTAATTTGCGAAAAATGTGAATTTTGTGAATTAAGTGAATTACTTATCTCATCACTAAGCTGATATAAATCAGCAAAACTTAATCATATAATCTTGATATCTTAAAAGAATCCATCTTCTACTTTCTTTCTATATCTTCTTTCTAATCTCTCATAATATTTGTTGTAGAGTTCATGAGCTTCTTTGTCAAATTTAAATTCTATTCTTATTTTCAAGAGATATTAAAGATTCCTTGAGTTTCATTTTTTATTATCAATTTTACTATCTAAGTAGTCTCTATGTTTACTTTTCTTCTTTTTCGGCTCGATAATAATACATCTTGTTAAAAATCCTTGCTTCAATACTTCTGGTTCAATTGATGTTTTAAATGCTTCAGGTGTCGTAGCGGAGATTAAACTAACATATAAGTTTCTTAGAACAACTTTTCCTTTATTCTTAGTTCTTTTTTCATTTCAGATGGACGGTCATAAATCTCTGAAAGAAGCTCTAAAGTTCCTGAAAGATGACTTCTCTTATCAAACGCTTTTCTTAAAATTGCATTAAATTCATCAATTACTAGCATTCCATGAGGATTTTCTTTGAATTCATCAATCAAAGCTTCAGGTGAAAATTTGGATAGATAAATATGTGAGATTATTAAATCTTTAGCTATATTAATTGATGTTGTATTGATGTTGTTTTCCTACTCTTTCCAGCTTCTCTCCTAACAAAATTACGTAATCCGTTAAAGCTGAATAATATTCGATGTAATCTTCTATCCATTCCATTTTAATCACCAAAAAAGAATGAAAGATTCGCATTCACAGTTTTAAAGCCATATCGTCTTGCAATCTCCTTAATTTTCTCTATTTTTCCTTTTCTTGTTTAGGAATTGTTCTATATTTTTAAACTCTTTTTTGTCTTTTCGGTTTCTTTTTTAAGTTTATCTATTCTTTCTTCTTCTCTCTTTGTTTTATCGATTTATTTCAAGGTTTTTAATTTCTTCAAATTTATATTCTGGAATAAAAATACTGACCCTGTCGTTTTCTGCTCTAGTCCAAATTTCTCCTTTTTCAAGTCTCGAAATCTTTATATAGTTTTTATTCCTCATTCTTTATATACACTCTTCAACCTTAACTTCTATCCACTTACCCCTTTTTTATAATAATTTTTTAAATTTTCATTAAATAAAACTATTCCTTTTCAAAATCCAGATTTTCAGCTAAGGCACAAGCAACACCATTTGAATGTGCTTGTATGCTTGATTCTTTCTTACTTTTCTCCGCTGAAAAATCTTTACAAGTGCAAAATCCCTGTAGTTCAACGAGATATTCGGCAAAATTTGATCATCGAACATCTTTGAGATTAAGAAGAGTCAGTTGTTCATTTCTCGATCCGATAGATATATTCTTCGATTTTTCTTTCAAGAAGTTTTGCTGGTTGAAATTTACTAATTCTCACTTTTTAGCTCTCCTAATAATTTGAAAAACACTTCTTTTGCTTTATCATTCAAGAAACCCATTTCTACAAGTTTTTGCCTTACTACAAGTCTTATGAAGTCGCTTAGAGAGATTTCCAGTCTTTTTGCTACTCTTTCTGCAATTTCTTTTTCTTTGTCCGCCTAACATAAACTACAAACTTCGCCATGTTCTGTTGAGAAACGTTTAAGTTTATAGAGAGTTATAATTTCTTCTCTGAAACAGAAAAATACGGAAAATATAGATAAAGAATATGAAATTACAGATGTAAGGGAATTAGCTATATATAAAGTATGTGAACTTTATCCTGGTTTACCATGGGGCGATATATTGGCTATTATACCTTAAGAATATTAGATGATTGGGGATTTACAAATTTACTTCCATTAAGAACAGATCGTGAAATATAAGGAAAGTTCTTGAAAAGATGGAAAAATCTAAGGTTATAATTAAAACTCCAACAAAATCTCTGTTATATAGCATAAATAGAAGATATAAAAATACTAAATTCTAGGACCTTCAAAGATTTGGGATAGTAGATTTCATCCATATTTAACTTCTAAACAAATTAAAGGTGAAGAATTACTTAGAATTCAAAAAGATCATACAGAAAGGATGAAAGAGAGGATAATTAGACCATGAATAGAGAGTAAATCCCTCGAACTTATTCCTTCTGAGATAAAATCAGATCCTCTTTACAAAGATTTAAAGAATCATATCCCTTCAAATTTAGAAAATCCAATAAGTATTGCAGAAAATATTGAAAAAGATGAAAAAAGACTGAGAAAACTGGATGAAGAAGTAGTAAAGAAGCTAAAAAATACTTTAATTGAAATTCTTAGAGAGAAAGGGTTAAAGATTGGAAAAATATATGAGAATGAAACTGGATGGTCATTAAGGATTTAGCTCTTGCAATAAGAACTATCATTACAGATTTTGATCGTTATTTATCGAATTTAGAGAAAGAAGTAGTAATTAGATCTCATAATGAACTTGAAGATCTTATTTTTGAACGAGTAATAATAAGGGAAGAGAAAGGGAAATTAAAAAAAGAAGAATTTGTAAAAACTCTTTCTGAGATATTGCAAGATGA
>WAJX01000082.1 GCA_015523665.1 Ferroglobus sp. | reverse complement strand
TTTTTAACTCCAATGTAGGGGCTTCAATTCTATCAAGTCTGATCAGCTCCTCAAGAAAATCAAAAGCTGTTTAAGGCTATTTTGAAGTGATTTATAGCAAGCTTAGCCTTAAAATCGCAAGATTTAAGCAATATGAGCTTTCCAACGTTAGTTTTAACCTTCTCCTCAATTCCAGCAAACGTCATTAAAACGTTCTTGATAAATGTTTGAGGATAATCATGTAAATAAATCACCAAGTTGAGATCACAGCCTATCAGCCTCAAAAAGTCTGAAGTCTCCTTTTGAATTGTTATATGACTCCTATTGGATTAGTAACGTTCTCTTATCTGTAGACTCTCCAAAGGTTTGATAACCATATGTAATATATACAAAAATATATAAAATAATAAATAAATATTTATTCAAATATTCAAATAATTAATCTAGCTAAAACCTATCGCTCTTAATATGTATCTGATGTCATCGATTGTAACACCTTTAACGGCAAATATCAAAACAAAATAAAATACCATAGCTATTAAAACCTCAACAATTCCTAACAAGAGTGCATTTGGCTTTGGAAGTGTTATAAGCAATAAGAACATCAAAATTGAACACAAGGCAGGTTTGCTCAACATTCTTGTTGGAAAGTGTACATCCAATCTTTTGAGAAAGACTGCTCCAAGGGTTATAGCAAATATCCTTGAAATTAAGGTTGCTAAAGCAGCTCCAGAGATTCCCAATCTTAAGATTAAAACGTAATTCAGCATTATATTCAAAATCATGCTAACAATTGTAATATACACTGAATACTGTGGCATTTCTCTAGCGTTGAATATCGTTAATAGATAGTTGAATGATGCTGGTATCAAAACAAAAGATAGGATTGCAAGAGGAGATGAAGCTTGCACGTAATTAATTCCATAAATGACATAGATTATCTTATCAGATAGAAATGCTAAAATTATTGCGAATGGAAATGCTATAACAGATGTGTATTTTGCAAGCCTTTTAACAGCGTTGTTGATATCTCTATCATTCAACTGAGTAAAAACTGGCAATAAAACTCCGGCCATGTTTAAAATTCCGATAATTGCAAAAACTAGTGTGTATGCAGCTCGGTAATAGCCAACGGATGTTACATCGATGAGATAACCAATCATAATGCTATCAACATACATATAGATTATCCCAGTAATGCTGGCAATCGCCATAAATCCCATATAGGCATTCACTTTAGCTGAAATTCTACCGAGATAACCAAATACATACTCTCTATGCTTTAACAAAAGATAGAACATGAAGATTAACGAGGATATATGAGCTAAAGAAATTCCAAGAATTGCTCCATTTGCAAGGAAAAATAATGCAAGTGGAATTACGAATACCCATCTTCCGATCTCGAAAACAATCTGTCTAAAGAATGAGTAATCAAATCTCTGCAATCCTCTAAAAAATGAGTTTACTGAGTTTGACAGAGATGAAAACAACACAAGCAAACCAGCTAATGCGATAGGTATTGAAAGTCTCTCATCATTGAAGAACTTAGCCAGATCCTTGGAAAAGATGAGAAGTATTGTTGAGATTACAACACTTATTATCGCTTTAATTCTTAAAAAATAACGGAAATGAGCTCTTAAGCTTGGTAAATCGTTCTTTCCTGAATAGTAGGAGATATATCTAATCATGGCATTATCTATACCAAGATTTGAGAAGGCTATAGCTATATTCCCCAAAACCATAGCAAGACTATAAATTCCGAAATATTCTGGCTTTAAAACTCTTGCAAGTATGATTGAAAGCAATAATCCTGAAAAGCTCCCAAAAATGAGAGTTAATGTATTGTAAAACGCATTTCTTGCAACTCTCCTAGCTACTTCCACAAACGAACTTTTTTACTGGAATTAAAAATCTTTCAGTCAAAATTTATTATTTAATTTTTAATAATAATAGTTATATTGATTATAAAATATTATTATAAATAAATATTTTTTAATAAATATAATACTATAATACTATTTTACAAAAATCCGTCCGATAGTATTAATTACTGTAATATTATATATTAATATTATTTATAATAAATTATTTATAATAATTTATTAAAATATATAAACAGATTTAAAATTTGACATATTTTACAGCCCATATCAGAAGAAAATTTAACTAGTTGCTTAAAAAGTTAAACCACTTCAATTAAGCTAACTTTTCAAAAGTCTCATGATTAAATTCTAATTTAAGATCCTCAAAACTACCAACAATTTTTGTGTTAATCTCCCTCCACAAAAGATTTTGCATGAAGCGATATCTCATCATGTATGAATCACCAAGATTAGTTATTTTTATTTATAATAAAAATAGCTTCCACAAAAAATATTTTTGGAATAGAAGTTACATCCAAATTTCTCAATAAGAGTAGCTGTTAAGATTCATCCAGTCTCTATAATACTGTTTACAAATGGATAAAAAAGTTGGAGGATATTTGTGATTTCTACGAGAAAGTGAGAAAAATCATCAAGTATCTGAATTGGTATCTGGAGAGGGCAAAGTTTACTTGTTTTAAGTTAAAAAATGGATTTTAAAATTAAATCTTTTCAACAACTCTCCTTAGCTTTTCTTCTACATCCTTTGCGTTCTCCTCAATCTCCTCAGTTGCAAAAGCTGTAGGCTTAATAGCTTCGACAACAACTTTCTCGTTCATTTCATAAACTACAACATTGCATGGTAGTAAAACACCAAAAGATTTATCAGCTTTCAGAACTTCATAAGCATTTCTTGGACTACAAGCTCCGAGAATTATGTATTTGTCAAAATCAACACCAATTTTCTCTTTTAACGTCTTTTTAACATCGATTTCACACAGAATTCCAAAACCCTCTGATTTTAAAAGTTCTTTAACTCGCTCTACAACCTCTTCAAAATTTCCATCTGCTTCTTTATTAATAGTAATCATAAACTGTGCTAAACGATAAAACTTTATAATAATACCGCAGCTTTTACATTAAAATAGTCAACGGTATCAGCTTAACAACTTTAAATAATCGTAATACAACACAAGCAACTTAATAGAGTTATTCCATTTTTAACGAGATTTTTACAAGCTGTCATCTACTTGATTAGTTGTTTTAAAAAAGTAAAAAACTTCAATCAGACTTTTCCAAAAAATTTTCAGGAGAGTTTTATATTGAAAATACATCAAATATCTC
>WAJX01000081.1 GCA_015523665.1 Ferroglobus sp. | reverse complement strand
GTATAGAACTGTTAGGTATACTGTTGAGATATGGCTAGTTAATGCTAGCTATAATGGTGAGGTTGTTGTAAATCATATGTACTTTTTTGATAGCTTTAGTGTAACTTTGAATCATACTCCAATAAACATTGAAAAGTGGACTCCCCAGTGGGAGAAGAGATATATATTCTCAATCGATAAACCTGGGAGATATAAGATGTGGTTTCTGCTTTTTAAGATAATCCACCACCTCTTCCATTTAAACCTAGAAAGATGGAAGATTATGCCAGAAGTGAAGCTGAGAACAGAATTGTTGATGCTGTAGAAGGAAAAGTTCAAAGTCTTAATTTGAACATAGTTGTAAGGGGGATTTGAATTTAAACAGCCATGATCAGTTTTAATTTAATTTTAATATTGATGTTGTTTATTTTTATTATATTTATTAAAATTTATTTTATTATTCACGTTTTTGCTGATGAGATTAACTTTAAATTCTTAAAAGTTAATTCTTTCTATGCCAGTTGTTCATGTATACGTTTGGAAGGGATTCTCTGATAATGCTAAAAAGAGGGTTATAGACGGGATAACAAAAACCTTCACGGAAATCGGCGTTCCAAAAGAAGCTGTTAGTGTGATAATACAGGAGATCCCAAAGGATAGTTGGGGAATCGGTGGAGAGCAAGCTAGTGAGAAGTTTAAGGATGTTCAGCCACCATGAGTGTATAGTTGAAAGTTGCATGTTGATTTAACAAGATTCATTGAGATATGATTTGATGTAATCTCTAATTTTATTTCCATCATTCACCGACTCAATTTTTTTACTTAAATTCATCAACATATCGTAATATTCTTTAAGCGTTTTCTCAGCTCTTTTCTTATCTTCTCAAGATCTCTTACTTCTTCATCAGCGCAATGTTCTCATTCCCAAGCTTCTTTCCATTTTCAAGCTCAACTACTCCTTCATCCTTAATAATTTTCCAAACCCGTTCCAATACCTCCTCAGAATGCAATTCCGATGTTGAAAATCTCCTGAACCTCTTATCGCTTAAATAAATCCTGTAAAAAATTCCATGCGAGATCTTTCTTGTTATGCAAGATGAGTTTATATATTATCAATTGCAATAACATCACAAACTCTTGATTTCATCCTATACATTGCCTTCAGCCAAATACTTTAGATATTTCCATCTTTAACTCGATAGGAATAACTGTACTCATATCTCCTAAAACATCCCTTCCCACTCTTAGTTTTACAACCTCTCAACCTCTTCCCATTTAAAAATCCCATGACATAACTCAAATTATTTGAGATCAGCTTTGTTCTAAATCTCGGGATAAAGCTAGAAAAGCAGGAATATATCTTGCATACTTTATCAACGAATTCATCATAGCGAGAGATCTCTCTATGAACTCTCCAATGCACTTAACTTTAGCAGTAAGTCAAGTTCATCATTCAATAGTATGACGAACTTTAGACTAAAGCCTTTTCCCACATCAAGTTGCATGAGTTTTTCAAGCAAATTGATGACTACTTCATTTTTAAAAATCCCTATTTTAATTTACTCAAAAATAAAAATTTATAATTATTTATTTTTTATAATAAAAATTTGAAATCCAAAATCTTGCTAATGATTTTAAATTCCTAATCTAGACTAAATACTCAACCTCCAGATCGCTTAGAGTTTTAACACCCTCTTTGCATATCTAAAAGATAAAACAGATATCAATATCTTTCTCAGAGCCTATTCTTTGGAATATCTAATGATTATTATCCACTGTACAGCTGTGTGCGATAGCTTTAAAACAAACTTAGACTTTAAGATTTTATGAACATATTAATAACCAGAGCTTCTGGGCAAATCGGCTTGCATGTCTTGGAAAGATTTGTAAACAAACATGATGTTATAGGAGTTGATTTAAAGCCTTGTCCGATCAAAGATTTGAAAGATTTTGTTGTTAAATGCGATCTGAGAAATTATGAGCTTGTTAGAGAGATTGCTAGCGATGTGGATGTTGTTATTCATTTAGCAGCACAGGTTTCTGTTGAAAAGAGTTGTAGCATTCAGCCTACGATGCTAAAAGTAACATCATCGCAACGGTAAATCTTCTAAAAGTCTGTTCGGAGTTTGAGATTGACAACTTCATATACACCTCCTCAGCTGCAGTTTATGGAAATCCGAAATATGTTCCAGTTGATGAAGAACATCCGAAGAACTCAATTTCCCCCTATGGAGTTAGCAAGCTCGCAGGAGAACACTATATTGCAGGGTTTTCTCGGATAAGATTCATACCGTCATCATTAGACCTTTTAATGTCTTCTCAGCAAGAATGGATCTGGATAATCCCTATTCTGGAGTTATAGCCAAATTCATCTCTAGGGTTAAGCAGAAACTGCCTCCAGTGATTTACGGGGATGGAAAACAGACGAGGGATTTTGTCCACGTTAGAGATGTAGTCGATTTTATAGAGATAGCCTTGAAGAGGGGAGAGAATGGAGAGGCATATAATGTTGGAACTGGAAGGGAAACCTCCATTCTAGAGCTTGCTGAAATAGTAATGGATATCGCTGGCATCAACAGTAAGCCGGTTTTTGATAAGCCTCGTAAGAGAGATATAAGGAAGAGTTATGCAGATATATCAAAAGCTAGAAGATTAGGATTTAAGCCGAAAACAAATCTAAGAAGAGATTTAGAAGAGATTTTTGAGAGCTTGAAAAGATATAAAACAAATTTTAAAATATGGAAAAAGAGAAGAGAATAGTCG
>WAJX01000080.1 GCA_015523665.1 Ferroglobus sp. | reverse complement strand
GTTGTAAATATTACCAAATTTCAAACTTTGAAAAACCAATTTTAAACCCATTTCTTAAGGAAATGGTGACTTACCAGCAACAAACCTCATAATTTAGCGACCCCCGTAACCGACTTCAAATTTGTAATCATTGCAATTCAATCTGTTAAGATTCAAAATTAGAGCAAGCTGGGACACAAATTTATCTGAATTTACTTTAAAAGTCAGGGGGCGAGAGAGGATTTGGAGAATCAACCCTATTAGAGTTGATTTGAGATAATCCCTTGAGTAAGTTGAACCGTTTAATGGAAGTTGGAAAAAATGAGGGTGAAAGATGAATTTAATGGAAGGGCTATCCACTCTATATCACCCTCTCTGTATCTCCCCCTGAGGGGAGAAATTGCCCCCTTTTGTGTCTCCCTCTGGGGGGGAGAAGTAAGTGGGAGGCCTTGAAGGGGGAATTACCCATTGTGTTTCCCCCTGTAGGGGTGAAGAAAAGTGGGGGTACAAAAGTTGTAAACCAAGTAACAAACAGGAATGTTTAAAAGCCTCATCTAATTATATTGGAGGTAACGATGTGCTCGAAGAGTCCGATGAGCCTGAGTATGGCTTCCCCGGTATTGGAAGATCCCTGTATATCCAATTTTCTTTCTCCTACATTTAAAGTGAAAAAAAGCGAGGGAGAAAAACCAGGACTTTCTGGTGCTATTCTGGCTGGAGGAGAATCCAAGAGGATGGGTAGGGACAAAAAGTATATCGAAATCGAGGGAAAGAGGCTCATAGATATCGCTATTCAAAAACTGATGCTCCTTACCGCCGATATAATGGTCGTTCTACATATTATGGAGAAGCCACTTTGGAAGTATCCTCGCTCCATTCGATTGGTAAGAGACCTTTACAGTAAAAGGAGTCCGTTGGTGGGAATTCATGCAGCCCTTTTCCACAGTAATAATGAAAAAGTATTAATTATTCCTGTTGATATGCCCTTCCTCCCAGTAGGAACCATGTTGGATATGACCAAATACATTCATCAATATCGTGTCGTTGTTTTGAAAACCCCAAAAGGGCTCCAACCCCTTGTGGGGATTTACTCCAAAGACCTACTACCCATGATAGAAGAACAAATCAATGAAAAAGGCCTTTCAGTCAAAAAATTTCTAAATTTATTAGAACCCAATGAGTTAATGGTGTATAAGGTTGAAGATATTGATGAATGGCACTTTAAAAATATAAACACCCAAGACGACCTCAAAGACCTGTAATTTATAATATTACAAGGGACTGTTAACCGTTACCATTTTTTGGCTGACTCGCAATATTTTCCGCATTTTCACCCCTTCTTATATTCTCCCCCTTATAGGGGGAGAAGAGTGGGTGCTCCTTTCAAAATTCATCCTCCACCTTCATTTTTTACAGCATCATTTCTATCCTAACTTCTTCTAAACATCTATTCTCTAACAGGGTGTTTCAATGCAAATATACCTAACTCTCTCCACCACTGCCTTCTTTTCGAGAGTGCAACTCGAATGTGAGTAACTTCTTTGCTTAATTTCCTTTTGTGGGTTGATCCTGTTACGAAAAGTACAGGGTTATTTCAGGAAAAGATGAAGGCAATACCCCCATTTCACGTGCCAAAGATGAATTTTTGGAAGTAAAAAGGGTTAACACTCTGGATATACTCGGAGGTAATGTTGTTTCCGTTATTATTACTTGAAAAGGTTTATGATTCCTTTCCTTTCTATCCAACTCCAAAAGTGGAACACATGTCCAGAGGCATTGCAATCCAAGATAAGGAAAGTAAATTATATCAAATCCTAACCACTTCCATCTGAAGCTTTTTCTATCCCATATTTTCTTATCCACCTTCTCAATGTTGATTCAGGGACTCCTAATTCCTTGGCTGCCCTTCTCTTCACCCAATTGTTTTTTCTTAGGGCTTCGATCAAAACCTCTTTATGGCTGAAAAATCCACCATCAGGCTTATGAATATCCTCCCTAATGGTCTTTATTCTTTGTTTAATCTCTTGGGATAAAATTTCTGGTGTTATTAAATCACTTTCGCCCAAAAGAGCAATCACTTTGCGTATTTCATTCTCAAGTTCTCTAACATTTCCCGGCCAATCGTAATCCATTAAGATCTTCATTGCTTCAGTCGAAATTTTATATCTTCTTTCTCTCTGGCTACCGTATTTCTCCAAAAAATATTGGACCAATATTGGAATGTCATCTTTCCGTTGCCTAAGAGGGGGTAATTTAATCCTTGCTCCTTTCAACCTATGGTACAGATCTTCTCTAAAGGTCCCTTCTTTTATTTTCTTGGTCAGATCTTGGTTTGTAGCAGCGATCACTCTCACATCTACCTCTATGTTTTCCTCTCCACCTACACGCTGAAAAACATGTTTATCCAAAACCCTTAGCAGCTTTGCCTGTAATGTCAGATCAAGATCCCCAACTTCATCCAAAAATATGGTCCCTCCATGGGCTAACTCAAACTTACCCAATTTTCTATCTGTGGCACCAGTAAAGGCGCCCTTCTCATGCCCAAACAACTCCGATTCAAACAACTCCTTGGGAATTGCGGCACAATTGACAGCAACAAACTTCTTATCTCTACGCGCTCCCTCATAGTGTAGGGCAAGCGCGAGAAGCTCCTTTCCAGTTCCTGTCTCTCCTTCTATCAATACTGGAATATCTGAATTAGCAAGGAGTTGAACCTGCTCTAAAATCTCCAACATCTTGTAATTTTGAGTTATTATTCCAGAAAAGCTCGCCTTCTCAGAAAGAAGCCTCTTCAACTGAAGGTTTTCTGTCTTGAGTTTTTCTTCTTCTTGAGACTCTATTTTTAATTGGAAGTTATCGGCATAAAGGATAGTAAAGGTAATCTCTGTCTTTTTAAAGGGTCCCTTCTTATGGTCTCTATCAATATAGAGAAAGCCAGAGAGACTCGGTCCTCTTCCAAAGGGGACCATCAACATGTTGGGAAGCTGTTTATTATTGGCTTTCTTGGTTGATAGTGTTATTTCCCCCACTTTTATAGTCTTTCTCTTACTTAACAGAGCCCTCTCTATCTCTTCGGCATCCCCTCTTGTTATATTCACGCAAGATATTGGCCTGAAGTTTCCATTTTTGTCTTTTCTGGCTACAAAACCTCTCTCTGCATTGACCTTTTTAATGAGTTTTATGAGCAATTGGTCAAAACTTAACTTTGTTGCTTCGTTCAACTTTGTTGCCAACAATAAATTTTTGGTTGTCTTCCTTGCTTCCTTGACCAATGCTTTCTCAAATTCTCTCCTAACCCTTCTTGCTTCCTTCAAAGCTTTTCTCTCTCCAGCCAGCTTAAATTCATTCTCAGCATCATCCAGGAAAGCGAAAGCCTTTTCAATCTCATTTTCTGCTTTTTTCAATCTTGCTATCTCAATCAAAGCCCTTCCCTTCCAATAGTTGGAACCCAAAGCGGAGAAAATTTCATTCGCCTGAAAGAGAAAACTCTCCGCCTTTTTTAAATTTTTTCCTTCCCCCATCTTAATCAATATATTTCCAACCTCCAGTAATATTTGCCCTTTTTCAAATTTTTCACCCAATTCTCCCAATATCTTTATACTTTTATTGTAGCAGTCCAATGCTCTACCAATATCTTTTCTGGTTAATGAAATTCGTGCAAGCAAACGTTGTAAAATTGCGAAAGTGTGTCTATCAAAAGAATTTCTGGCAATTTTTGAGGCAATATGAACATATCGTTCTGCCTCATCAATTTTTCCTTTTGCCAAATAAACCTCTGCAAGCCTTAAATGTATATAACTTGTTAGATCACTATGGGGGGCAATCTCTTTGGATATTTGGAGTGCTCTATTTAGGATTCTCTCCGCTTCATCATATTCTCCTCTTTTTATTTTTATATCACCTATAAATTCAAGAGAAGTGGCCAACTCGCGTTGAAAATTATATTTTTCTGCAATTAATTGAACCTGATTCAATAAAGATTCAGCTCGTTCCCAATCTCTTGCATGTATATAATAAAATGCAACAGATAAAGCAGCCCGACAAGCCTGTGGGGTTTCATCTATAAAATCACCATATTTTTCAAATTCTCGCTTTGCTTTCTCTATATTTCCACTAATTAAAAATACTATTCCCAAATTTCTCCTAAACATACAAACGAGTTCCTGGTTTTGTATATCCATTGCATATCTAATGGCCATCTTCAATTTCTTAATACTTTGCGCCCACATCCCCATCATGAAATAAACACGAGCAAGATGATTTAAAGTCTTTGCTATTCCAACCTTATCGTTAATTCTTCGGAAATATGTCAATGCATCATTTAGATAGATCTCTGCATCTTGAAAATGTCCATTTTGTGCTCCTATTATCCCTTTAAATAGATTTAATAGGGCCAGGTCAGAGTAACTTTCTTCATCCTTTAATAAATATGTAGCTTTTTTTAAATGCATTTCAGCATCTTTCATCAATGCCAGATCAATTTCTATTTTAGCAATTTCTATTAGAAATCGTGCCGTAATTAAGGAATTCCCCATAATTTTAGATATTTTTAATGCATAATTAAGCTGCCTTAAAGCATCTTGAAAATCATTTCTTTTTATACTTTCATTGCATCTATCATTAATC